>JAHIYL010000245.1 GCA_018815145.1 Nanobdellota archaeon
ACAGAAATCGATGCATTTATTTGGGAGAAAAGATTGTTTGTTTACTGTTTTGTTCATTCCAAAGACAAAACAGTCCCTCAGGGTTATAAATCTTGAGGGATTTCATACTTTATATACCACAAGAAAATCAGGAGAATTTGGCATAATGAAGAATGGCATTTCTCTGTTGTTGATATCGTTGGAGCATTGACACAAACAGATAGAGCCAGAAAATATTGGTCTGACTTAAAAACAAAGCTGAAAGAAGAGGGTTCTGAAGTGTCCGAAAAAATCGGACAGTTGAAACTTCCTTCAGAAGATGGTAAAATGTGTGAGACAGACTGTGCCAATACTGAGAATATATTTCGTATCATCCAGTCAATCCCTTCACCAAAAGCAGAGCCTTTCAAGCGCTGGCTCACAAAAGTCGGCTTTGAAAGAGTACAGGAGATAGAGAACCCGGAACTCGGGCAGGACATGATCAAAGAGTATTATGAACTGAAAGGCTATTCTAAAGACTGGATTGAAAAAAGGCTGAGAGGGATTGCTATAAGACAGGAATTGGCAGATGAATGGAAAGACAGGGACATCAAAAAGAAAACAGATTTTGCAATCCTGACGAATGAGATAAGCAAAGCTACTTTCGGAAAGACTGTTCTGGAATACAAGGAATTCAAGAATCTCAAAAAAGAGAACCAGAATCTCAGGTACCACATGAGCGACTGGGAACTCATACTTTCTATGGTCGGAGAAAATGCGACAACTGATATCACGATCGCAAAGGATGCAAAAGGATTTGAAGAATGTAAAGAGACTGCAAAACAAGGCGGGGAGATAGCATCCAATACAAAAAAAGAACTGGAAAAAAAGACAGGAAAATCAGTATTGTCAAAAGAGAACTACCTGCATCTGACAGAAAGAAAAAAACATAGGCAACTAAAGAAAGATAATTAGCACTCCTCACTTCTATCCACATACGAAGTGTGTAACAACTCATGCGCTTTATGACTGTTCGGCTTTTCCAGGAACTCTTCATAGATTTTTATCACAGACGGATTCTCATGGGACTTTCTGATGGTCATGTTCTTGTCTTCCTGATAGATAGCCTGCATCCTTTTCAGCCTTACCTTGTCATTAGTAGGGATAGGCTGCCCTCCGCCGGCAAGGCATCCGCCCGGGCAGCACATTATCTCGATGAAATGGTATTTGCTTGTCCCTGCCTTGACTTCTTCCATAAGCTTTCTTGCATTTGAAAGGCCGGAAGCAACTGCAAAATTCAATGTCAGACCATTCAATCCCACTGACCCTGTCTTTATTCCCGGAAGGCCTCTTGTCTCCATGAATTCAAGCTTTCCGAGAGTCTTTCCTGTGATTATCTCATATGCTGTCCTGAGGGCTGCTTCCATGACTCCGCCTGTTGCTCCGAATATGACTCCTGCACCTGTTGACTCTCCAAGAGGATCATCATACTCATCCTCATATAACTTTGAAAGATTAATCTTCTCCTGCTTCATGAACCTTGCAAGCTCCCTTGTTGTCAGCACATAATCAACATCCTGGAAACCTGAGGAATTCATCTCCTCTCTTTTGCACTCAAATTTCTTTGCTGTACATGGCATGATCGAGACAACTACCATGTTCTTCGGATCTGCACCGATCTTTTCGGCATAGAATGTCTTTGCAAGTGCACCAAACATCTGCTGAGGTGATTTGCATGTTGAAAGATTTGAAAGGCATTCCGGAAAGAAATGCTCACAGAACTTTATCCAGCCCGGGCTGCATGATGTAACTAAAGGAAGGGTTCCTTTATTTTTCACTCTTGAAATGAGTTCAGTCCCTTCTTCCATTATTGTCAGGTCTGCTGTAAAATCTGTGTCAAAAACCTTATCAAATCCCAGCCTTCTCAGTCCGGAGACAAGCTTTTTTGTCACCAGCGAACCGGGAGGAAGACCAAACTCCTCTCCGATAGATGCCCTGACTGCCGGTGCTGTCTGCACAACAACTATTTTTTTAGGATCATCAATTGCAGCTTTCACATCCTTAATGCTGTCAACTTCCTTGATTGCTCCTGTAGGGCATACTAAAGAGCATTGGCCGCAATTAACACAGAACGTATCTGCAAGATGCTTGTTGAATGCTGGACTGACATGCATATCAACACCCCTTCCTACAAAACAAATGGCTGCGACCCCCTGTGTCTCCTGGCATTTGTTCACACATTTGCCGCAAAGTATGCATTTGGAATTATCCCTTACTATAGCGCTTGATGAATCATCATATACATAACTCTCCTGTACTGGAAATCTTGGCTTGTCCAAGCCATACTTTTCCTTTATCTTCAAAAGGTCGTTCTTCAGATGGACATTGTCATCTAATTTATGCTTTGAGAGCAAAAGTTCTGCATTGAGTCTCCTTGATTTGATTACTCTTTCAGAATCTGTAAGGACATCCATCCCTTCAGAAACCTTTGTGTTGCATGCTGTTGTCATCTTGCCATTTACTTCACAGACACACATCCTGCAGCTTCCCTGAGGAGGAAGATCCGGATCATAGCAAAGAGTCGGAATATCATAACCAAGCCTTTCAGCCACTTCGAGTATTGTCTCATTTTCCTTTACAGGAACTTCAGAACCATTGATTTTTATTTGCATTTTTTCTCAAAATCCGCTTTGAAATATTTAATTGCTGTGATGATGTGATTGCATGATGACTGTCCCATTGCACAGAATGAATCGTTCTTTATGAATTCACCCATCTCCTCAACAAGAGCAAGGTCCTCTTTTGTGCCATTTCCTGCAGCCATCTTCTCAAGAAGTTGGTGCATCCTGTAATTGCCTTCCCTGCAAGGCGTGCATTTTCCGCAGCACTCATGGACAAAGAATGCATTTATATTATTGCATATGTCAACAATATTCCTGCTCTCACCGACAACAATTATCGTATAGCTTCCAAGACCTGCTCCAAGCTTCTTCATTTCCTCATTATTCAATCTTGTCTCTGGGTCATAAGGGATGACTCCGCCTGATGCTCCGAAAAATATTGCTTTTGGCTTTTCTTTCGGGACTGCCTTTTCCATCAGATCTCCTAATGTCACTCCTTCTTTTTCTTCAAAAACTCCCGGCTTTTCTACATCTCCTGAAACAGATATCAGCCTAAGGCTATTATCCCAGTTGTCTAAAAACAGCAATGGAAGATTTGCAAGTGTCTCAACATTGTTTACACACGTCGGCCTCTCCCAAAGACCTTTCTGTGCAGGGTATGGTGGCTTTTGCCTTGGATGGCCCGCCCTTCCTTCAATAGAATTGATTATGCTTGTCTCTTCTCCGCAGATGTATGCTCCTGCACCATGGATTATCTCTATCTCCAGGCTTCCGATAAATGGTCTTGCCCTCACTATCGCATCTTCAATTTTTTTTACAAGAGAATAATATTCTGCCCTGAAATATATGTACACCTTGGATGCTTTGAGTGCATATGCAAATATTGCAAGCCCCTCTATAAGAAGGTCGACATTATTTTCAAGTATGAACTTGTCCTTGAATGTACCGGGCTCTCCTTCGTCAAAGTTGCAGATAAGGACAGGTTCTGCTTTTTCTTTTGCAACAAACTTCCACTTGAGGCCTGTCGGGAAAGATGCTCCTCCCCGTCCGGTAAGACCTGATTCATGCACCTTTTCAATGACCATGTCAGATGACAGTTCTTTTGCTTTTTTCAGGCTTCCAAAATTGGTCTTTGTGAGTATGTTCATTTTTTTGAATCCAATATTTCCTTGATTTTTTTTTCGTCAAGTTCTGTGTATAGATCATCATCAACCATCATTGCAGGCGCCTTGTCACAGCAGCCGATGCAGGATCCGACTTCAAAATGAAAATTGTCATTATGTTCTCCTGGCTTAAGTCCTGTCAATTTTTCAACAGACTTGATCACATCTGTGGAATTGTTCAGATAGCATGAAGGACTGTTGCATACTCTTATTGTATGCACTCCTTTTCCTTCAAACTTAAGGAAAGAGTAAAAACTGGCCATGCTGTAGATATTTGCCAATGGAAGATCTGTAACTTTAGATACATAAGTGAGAGCTTCTTCAGAGATGTATCCTTCTTTTTTCTGTATACAGTTAAGAATATTGATGAGATTGCTCTTATGATATCCTTTCAATATGTCTTTGATCGTTTCAGATACCATTCTTTTTAAAAAAAGAAAGTCTCTATTTTTAAATTTAACCTAAGTTGTTTAGCTAATGCAAGTGAAAAGAAATCAATAAAAATTTAAAAAATAATAAAGGCAAATATAATTACACAAATTCATCCTGTCTGTTCACATAATGTGTGTGAAGCAATTTATGCGCTTTTGTCCCGCCATATTTGCCGACACTTTCCTTGTAGAACAATTGGACAGCCGGGTTCTTGTGCGACTTTCTCATAGGTGCCTTTGTATCGACTTTTGCTATGGCTTCCATCCTTTTTGCCAAGAGTTCTTTTGCAGGAAGTGCCGGCTGGCCTCCGCCTCCGATGCAACCGCCGTAGCATGCCATTATCTCAATGAAATGGTATGGGCTCTCTCCTTTTCTGATCTGTTCCATCAGCTGCCTTGCCTCTCCAAGAGTATGCACCACACATATCCTAACCTCTTTGCCTGCAAGTGTAAGGGTCGCTTCTTTTTTGGTTTCCATACCTCTGACTTGATTATATTCAAAAGATTTAATATCCTTGTCTTCAATCCAGTCTGCAGCAGTCCGAAGAGCAGCTTCCATGACCCCGCCGCTCCTTCCGAAGATGACTCCGGCTCCGGTTGAAAGCCCCATGGGATTGTCAAATTCTGCATCAGCCAGATTCTTGAAATCAATATTCATCTGCTTGATGAGCTTTGCCAATTCAACAGTTGTCAGGACATGGTCTGTATCACCCTTATATTCCTCTCTCAGGCACTCATATTTCTTGGCTGTGCATGGCATGATCGCAACCATGCTGATATTCTTTGGGTTGATCTTGATCTTCTTTGCCCAGACATTCTTGACCAATGAAGACAGCATGGACATAGGGCTCTTGCATGAAGACATGTGCTTGAACTCATCATAATAGAACTGCTCGCCAAATTTAATCCATGCCGGACAGCATGTTGTGATCAGAGGCAGATCCTTATTTTCAGTGAATCTCTGTATAAACTCTGTAGCTTCTTCAACAATAGTCACATCTGCTGCAAAATCTGTGTCAAACACATAATCAAAGCCAAGCTCACGAAGTGCAGCAACAACCTTTCCTGTGACCGGTGTTCCCGGCTCAAATCCGAACATCTCACCGATTGTTGCCCGAATTGAAGGCGCTACCTGTGCAATCTTAATCTTTGATTTATCATTGAGCTCATCAATCACCGGCTGGATATCCCTATGTTCAGTCAGTGCTCCTGATGGGCAGACTATGACGCATTGGCCGCAGTTCACACATGCACTGTGGTTCATATCAATATCAAAAGGCGGGCTTACCTTTGAATGAAAACCCCTTTTCTGAAGTCCTATCGCATATACTGACTGCACTTCATTGCACATCTGGATGCATCTCTGACAGAGAACGCACTTATTGTTGTTCCTCCTTATTGACACACTTGAATTGTCAACAGGCTCAACCCTTCTCTCTCCCTCATATTCAATATCTTCAATCATGAATTCTTCAGCATATTTCTGAAGCTTGCAGTTCAGGTTCCTTTTGCAGGTCGTGCAATTGAGGTCATGGTTTGCCAAGAGGAGCTTCAGATTTATCTTCCTTGCTTCAATCACCCTTGGTGAATGTGTGAAAATGTTCATGCCTTCACGCACTGGTGTCACACATGATGCAAGAAGATTCCTTGCGCCTTCAACTTCAACAATGCATAACCTGCATGCCCCTATCTCCGGCAATCTTTCATGATAGCAGAGATGTGGTATCTTTATGTTATTTCTCCGGCAGAGCTCAATTATGTTCTCTCCTTCATAAGCCACAATATCTTCTCCGTTGATCTTGACCCTGACTATTTTTTCTTCTGCCATTTTACTTCCTCTCAATCGCATCAAATGCACATGACTCATAGCATTTTCCGCATTTCACACATTTTTCCTGATCAATCAGGTGCTTTTCTTTCAGTTTTCCTGTGATTGCGTTTACTGGGCAATTCCTGGCGCAGTTCCCGCATCCCACACAATTATTCAGTATCAGATATCTTGTCAGGTGCTGGCATGCACCGGACGGGCACTTCTTCTTTTCAATATGTGCCATATATTCGTCCCTGAAATATCTTATGGTCGTCAGCACTGAATTTGGTGCGGTCTGTCCAAGCCCGCATAAGGAATTATCCTTCACAAACAGAGCAAGCTTCTCGATCTGGTCAATTATCTTCTCATCTGCTAGACCGTCAGATATCTTTTCGATCATCTCAAGCAGCCTCTTTGTCCCCTCCCTGCAGGGTGTGCACTTGCCGCAGGATTCCTCCTGGGCAAAATTCATGAAATATTTTGCAACATCAACCATGCAGGCCTTATTGTTCATGACAACAAGCCCGCCTGAACCGATTATTGCACCAAGCTCCTGGATGGATTCATAATCAAAAGGAGTGTCTAATTTATCTTCTGGTATGCATCCTCCTGAAGGACCACCTGACTGTGCAGCCTTGAAAGTTGTCCCTTTTGGGCACCCTCCTCCAATGTCAAATATGATCTCTCTGAGCTTGATTCCCATAGGAACTTCGATGACCCCTGTCTTTTCTATATTTCCTGTGAGGCATATGACTTTGGTCCCTTTTGTCTTTGCTGTGCCAATCTTGGCATACGTCTCAGGACCTTCCTGCATCACTGATGTGACATGAGAAAATGTCCCCACATTGTTAATATTCGTTGGAAATCCAAAAATGCCTTTCTGCGCTGGATAGGGCGGCCTGGGCATAGGGTTTCCCCTCTCTCCTTCAATTGACCTCATGAGCGCAGTCTCTTCTCCGCATACAAATGCACCCGCCCCTTTGACAATCCTGATATCAAAATCAAAACCAACTTTACCCATGATATTCTTTCCAAGAAGATTATTTTTTTTTGCGATATCAATGACTTTTGACAGTGTACTTATTGCAAGCGGATATTCTGCTCTTGTATATATAATCCCTTCATCACTTCCGATAGCATAGGCTCCGATAGTCATACCTTCAATGAGCCTGAACGGGTCTGATTCCATTATAGTCCTGTTCATGAAAGCGCCCGGATCTCCTTCATCTCCATTGCATACAAGATATTTTTTTCCCTGCTTCTTGGAAATTATATCCCACTTCATCCATGTGGGAAATCCTGCACCGCCTCTTCCTCTTACACCTGCTTTCTTGATGTTTTCAATAACATCAACAGGGTTTTTTTCAATTGCGTTCTTAAGGCCGGCATATCCTCCGACAGATATATATTGCTCTAACTTAAATGGATTGATTTTACCACAATTTTTCATTACAACCCTTTTCTGCTTCTTATAATAATCAATCTCTTCAAGAGAATGACCGAGAAGAAGCTCTTTGCAGACCTCTTCTTTTTTTATTGAATCTATCAGCATCTCAACCTTGTCTTTAGTTACATAACCATATATTGAAAAAACATCTTTCTGCATCACAGTGACAATAGGCTCTGCATAGCACATGCCTGCACAGCCGGTCTCTTCAACCAAAATATTCAGTTTTGCTTTTTTCAACTCATAAAAAACCGGTCTTGCACCTGCAGAAATTCCACATGTTGCAAGCCCGACAGTTATTCTATCACCTGATAACTCTTTCCTTGCCTTAATGATCTGTACTGTCTGCCAGGTATCGAATTTATGTCCAGTATTATTCATTTTATTTCAGCTCGCCAATTATCTTATCAATCTTTTTCTCTGTGAGATCACCATATACTTCATCATTTATCATCATTGCCGGAGCTTTTGCACACGCACCAATGCAATTGACACATTCAATAGTAAATTTATTGTCCTGTGTCGTCTGTCCGGATTTTATATCAAGCTTTTTTTCAAGATATTCCAGTAGCTTTTTTGAATTCTTGACATGGCAGGCTGTTCCCCTGCACATGGCGATCAGGTATTTACCTTCAGGATGCAGTTTGAACTGAGTATAGAAAGTAGCAACACCGTAAAGATCCACAAGAGGTATATTCAATGCATCTGAAACCTTGCATAAGGCATCTCTTGGCAGAAAACCAAATTCTTTTTGCAGTTCCTGAAGCACTTCAACACTGTTTTTTGAATCTTTGCACTTTTTAAGCACATTTTGTATCTTTTTTTTTTCCATGATCAATCCAGCTCTTTTATTTTTGGTAAGATTATTTTATTTTGTTTGGTACATAACTACTAATGGTATTTAACAAAAAAATTTGCTTTAAAATGTCTTTGGAAATATATTACACATTATTAAATTTTGCTGAGTTAATTATAAGTCAACAGATGCCGATCAGCAACCTTGCCAAAGATTGATGTTATTTTCAAAGATATAGGTAATTTTTTATTTTGTATGAAATTCATCAATATCTGTGATGAGTGAGAAAAACAATAATCCTGATTCTGAATGTACAACAAATGGAACAATATTTCTCATTGCACCTCCGACAAGGTCATATACACAGAGGATGCCGCTCGGACTGATGACAATATCTTCTTTCCTGAGCTCAAAAGGGCATGACAATCACATTCTTGACTACAAAGGGATTGATGGAAAAGCAGCATACAAAAGGATCCAAAAAGCAATCAATGCTTCACAGCCATCATTTATCGGGATAACATCACTGATATCTGAAGTAGGAATTGTAAAGAAAATCTGTGAATACACCCGAAAAGTCTCGCCAAAGACAACGATCATCCTCGGCGGGCCGCATCCTTCGATCTGCCCTGAACATTTTGTTGATACAAAAGTTCCATTTGACTATACAGTGGTTGGTGAAGGAGAAATCACTTTCTATGAATTGGTTGATGCGATTCAAAATAAAAAAGACATCAAAAAAGTAGATGGTGTTGCCTATCTGTACAATAAAAATAAATTGGTCTACACAAAACCAAGAGAGCTTATCAAGGATCTGGACATCCTGCCTTTTCCTGCGTATGACAAGATTGATATGAAATATTATACCCGGCCGAATGTCTGGGCAATAAGACCTATCTATCTTTCAAGCTTCAATATGTTCACTTCCAGAGGATGTCCATTTAACTGCAATTTCTGTGTTGCACACACAATATTCGGAAGAAAGGTAAGGTTCATGAGCCCTGAAAAAGTTGCAGACCATATTGAATATGTGCTCAAGAAATTCAGGATTGACGGACTGTATTTTGCTGATGAGTCCTTCACAGTAAATAAGGAGAGGATCTATAAGATATTCAATATACTGAAAAAAAGGAAGATCCTGTTTGTGTGGGGCTGCGAGACACGTGTGAACCTTCTGGACGAAAAGCTGCTCAGATACATGAAAAATAATGGATGCCTCCAGATAGACTTTGGAATAGAATCCGGTTCTGACAGGATGCTCAAGATTATGAACAAAGGTACAACAGTGGACCAGATAAGAAAAATCGGGAACATCTGCAAAAGGATAAGATTGCGGCACCTCGCAAACATGATGATCAATATCCCCGGAGAGACCATAGATGACATCAATCTTTCTGTAAGGCTTGCAAAAGATATGAGATACAATGTAGTGTTCTGGAATACATATACTCCTTTTCCAGGCAGTAATTTCGGAAAAGAGATTGATATTGAAGACCTTGACCTTCTTCTGGAGTATCCTTCAAAAACAACATTTGATCTTCTTGAACGTAAGTATAAATTCGGATCATATGACAGATCCCTCCTGACACTTGTAGATGAATTATATACAAAGACATTCCATCCAAAACACATAAAATTATCATTTGATCCAAAATACTGGTTATCATTCTTCAGCATGATAAATTATGTATTTGACCCAAAATATATCTCAGCGATCCTTAAGAGCAAAAGAAAAACCGAATATATCAAGAACCTCTTTAGGCAGAAGACTTCAATTTGATTAATTTTATAAATCATTTTCTGTTTATACACATCTCATATGGTCAAAAAGGTAAAAAAAGCCGGAAAGAAAGCTGTTGAAGAGCAGGAAATCGCCTTTGACCCTGCAGCCCTTTTGAAAGGGATCAATTTTTATCACCTGATTCTTGTAATAATCCTTGTCTTTGGATTTGTCCTGCGCTACTATCATGTTGACTATCCTGTTGTAGGGTATCATAACTGGAAAGAGGCGCATTACCTTACTGAAGCCAGGAATTTTGACAAGAACGGATTGTTCAAAAAAGGTGTTTTTGTTCCTGAACTTGACTGGATAAGCGGAACAACAGACAGTGAAGGAGCCCATACTGACACATTTCCGTCCACTTCAATAATTATCGGCATAGCATTCAGGATATTTGGTGCAGACCTTGCAATCGCAAGGATCATCAACATAATGATGGCCATTGGTTCAATTTTGTTATTCTATCTTATAATAAAAAGGCTTTTCAATAATGAGAATCTTGCGCTTGTCTCTGCATTCATCATGGCTATAAATCCGCTCCTCATCTTTTTCGGAAGACAGGTACAGCTCATCAATGCAGCATTGTTCTTTTCACTTGCAGGGATATATTTCTATCTCAGATGGATTGAAAATTTTTCCTGGACAAACACTGTCCTTTTCTCATCTTGTCTGATGATCGGTATTGTATCGAAGTACAGTTTTGCAATCTTTGGGCTCCCTCTGCTCTTTCTTTTTCCATTCAAGAGACTGGTTGATAAAGAATTATGGACAAAATTTTTTGCTGTTGCAGGCATTGTTTTCCTGTTCTCATCCTGGGTCCTCTATTCATATTTCAACTATGGAATTGATTTTGGAGCACGTTCTGCAATCCAGCAGGAGATCACTTCAGTCAACACAAGCAAGCTCAGGGATCCAGGATTCTGGCTGACCATGAAATCATATGTCGCTGATAATTATTCTACAGTTGGCCTGAACCTGGCAATAATCGGTGCTGTCTTTTTCATCGGCATGTTCATCCTGCTGAAAAAGAAGAATTCCGGATATATCTTTTTCCTTTCTTATTTGATATTCAGCATCCCCTGGTTCATCATCATGTCATTCAAGCTTGGCGGACATAATTATCATCAATATCCGATCATGCCTCTGGTTGTATTTTTCATGGCATATCTTTTCACTTTGATTGCAAATACTGCAAAAAATATAATGAAATCATTTTCAAAAAGTGCATTCATCGGACAATTGGTGTTCTTTTTGGTCGCTTCAATATTTATCATGATGATATTCAAGCCATCTATGGAAGCAAAGAACAGGATGTTTGATACGCAGTTCCAGGGACTTGATACTGCAGGAGAATATATCAAGAGCCACAAGCTTCCTGGTGAAACACTGATGCATAGCAGCCATCAGGCATATGGCATAACCTGGCATGGTGACATAAAGGGGAGCGGAGGAATCCCGGCAAACATCTCTGAATACGAAGAAAAAAACAATGCCGAGTGGCTCTTCATCTATCAGTGGGACATGAATATCTTGAATGAGGGACCTAGGGCAGAATATATACGGAATAACTATAGGGTTGTCCAGTTCGGGTTCAATGTCCTTCAGAATCAGCAGCTTGTTCCTGTTTACCTGCTTATGAAAAAAGGCGGTGTCTTTGATGAGGCAAAAATTAATGACGCTCTCCAGGACCAGTCAAAGATTGGTTTTAGAGATTATGAATATTTCAATCCTGCCATCCCTTCAAAATTATTTTTTGTGAACATTGAATAGGATATCTGATTGGGCCTGACTAATTGACAGTCTCCCGTATCCTATATTTTACACTGCTGTTCTTATGGGAGCTTATGAGTTCTCCGATAAGTCCTATCCCAACAAGCTGCACACCCAGTATCAGCAGAAGTACACCAAATATAAGCATTGCAAGATGCTGTGCAAACGGCTCTCCCCTAAAAAATTTATAATACAGCACATAGAATTCTGCAAAAATTCCCAATACAAATGACAGAGCGCCAGTCCCTCCAAAAATATGGAGCGGCCTTTCTTTGTATTCTTTCAGGAATTTCACTGTCAGAAGGTCAAGAGCACCTGTAAGAAGCCTTGTAATCCCATACTTGCTTTTGCCAAATCTCCTTTTGTTGTGTTTGACCTTGAGTTCTGTTATCTTATATCCGTGCTCTGAGAGAAGGGCAGGAATGTATCTGTAATGGTCTCCGTACAGGTTCAGGTCCTGCAGGACTTCTGCTTTCATCGCGCGGTATCCGCAATCAGAGTCATGCAATCTTATCCCAAAGAAAGCATAATTCAGGTAATTGAAGATCTTTGATGGAAACCTCTTGAAAAATGGATCCTTCCTCTCATGCTTCCAACCGACAACCAGGTCCCATTTTCGGATCGCTATCAGGAATTTTGGAATCTCTTTTGGTTCATCCTGAAGATCTGCATCCATTGTTATGATGATCTTGCCGGAAGCTGTCTTGAAGCCAGCCATATATGCAGCCGATTTCTTGAAATTCTTGTGAAAACTTATGCCCTTTACCTTCTTATCTTTTGCAGCAATTTTCTTTATCTTCTCAAATGTGCTGTCAGTTGAACCATCATCGATAATTATAATCTCATAAGATCTGCTTCTTTTAGACATCACTTCAGAGATTTCCCTGTATAAAAGGTCAATGTTCTTCTCTTCATTGTGTGCCGGAATTATTATTGAAACATCCATCTTACACTTTGGTTTTATTTTTTTTTATATAAATCTTTTTAAAGCTTATAGTATTCAATAAGATTATGGTTGCCTCAGGAACAGAAGTCATTGAAAATCTCACCAGTGGTTTTCCCACAAATAAGATAACAATATTATATGGACCTGCTGCATCCGGCAAGACTACCGGATGCATGCTGGCAACAATCGAATGCCTGAAACAAGGGAAAAAAGTGATATATATTGATACTGAAAATGGCTTTAATATGGAAAGGTTCAACCAGCTGAGTTCAGAGGACATGGTCAAGACAGACAATCTTTTTCTCCTGAGGATAAATTCATTTGAAGAACAGACTGAGATGTTCAACAAGCTAGGCGATCTTGCATCTAATGATAAGACTCCCCTAATTATAATTGACTCACTTGGAAAACACTACAGGCTTGAGCTCAAAAACAACCACTATCAGGCAAACAATGCCATGAAAAAACAGCTCTTATCTCTAAAAGACCTATGCAGCTCAGGCAAGACAATCATTGTCACCAATCAGGTCTATCAGGACATTGACAACCATAACGCAATAAAGATGGTCGGCGGAGGATGGGTGAAAGGATATGGCGACTGTGTGATAGAACTGGAAAAGACCCATTCTGATGAACGATTTGCTGTACTGAGAAAGCAGGCTGACAAAGATGAAGAAATCATGAAACGGGTAAGATTTGATATCCTCGAAAAAGGAATGTTTTTAGTGTGATTTTCTGTTTCTCACTGTGCTGTCTCCCGGGCGCGTAGAAATCCTCATAAAGAAGGCTTTTAGCCTTCACATAAGCGTTGTGTGCAATTATTCTGAACCTTGTCTGCTGTCTCTGTCCAACGGCACTTGTTGCTGATAAG
>JAHIYL010000246.1 GCA_018815145.1 Nanobdellota archaeon
ATGATTTAAAATATATTTACTTTTGAAATGATAATATCAAAGACACCTTTCAGATTGTCGATAGGCGGAGGTGGTACAGATTTGCCTTTTTATTACAAGAAGCACAAGGCTTCACTGGTGACTTCTGCTATTGACAAATATATGTATATCTCTGTGAACAGAAGGTTCCATAAAGGAACAAAAGTAAGTTATGCTACGACAGAAAATGTAGAGACAAACAAAGATATCAAGCACCCAATTGTGAGGGAAGTTTTGAGATTCCTGAAGATTGATGATGATCTTGATATTACTTCTATTGCTGATGTGACTTCTGGTGCGGGCTTGGGCAGTTCAAGTTCATTCACTGTCGGACTACTTAATGCCCTCCATGTCTACAAAGGAGAATATATATCAAAGAAGATGTTGGCTGAAGAAGCCTGCTATATAGAAATGGATGTCCTGAAAGAACCTGTAGGAAAGCAGGACCAGTATGCTGCTGCGTTTGGAGGCATCATACATCTTAAGATAAACCAGAAAGGGGCAGTCGCTGTTACACCATTGAGCCTGACTTTTGATACAATAAGAGAGCTTGAAAACAATATACTGTTGTTTTATACAGGCTACACCAGGAGTGCAAGTGAAGTGTTGCTGGAGCAAAAGAACCAGGCAGAAAAGCACTATGACAAGATGAATTATCTGACAAAAATAAAGGAAATAGGTCTGGAAGTGCAGAAAGCGCTTGAATCAGATAATCCAAAAAGATTTGGCGATTGGTTGAAAATCCATTGGGATCTAAAAAAAAGCATTACATCAAAGATGACCAATCCAAAGATTGATGATTGGTATAATCTGTCTTTGCAGAATGGGGCACTTGGTGGGAAGATAATTGGTGCAGGAGGAGGAGGATTTTTGATGTTCTATGTTGAAAATCAGCATCAGAGAAGTATCAGGGAAGTCATGAAAAAGGAAGGACTGGTTGAGTTTCCGATAAGATTTGATTTTGACGGCACAAAGATAATATTCAACTCAAGGTGAGAAAATGACAGAGATGGAATTTATCAATAAGTATTTTGATGAGATCAAAGAGATCACAGATTCAATAGACAGAAGCGAGGTAGACAGAATTATTGAAGCTCTGTTTAAAGCATGGAAAAATGGCAGCAAGATATTTACAATGGGTAATGGGGGCAGTGCATCGACAGCAACTCACTTTGCAGCGGATCTGTCAAAAACAACAATGTCAAAAGGGAAAAAAAGATTCAAGGCCATCTGTCTGAATGATAACATACCACTTATGAGTGCCTGGATAAATGATGAAGGATGGTCCAACCTTTATTCAGGACAGCTTGAAAATTTATTTGAGAAAGGGGATGTATTGATGGGTTTTAGTGTGCACGGAGGATCAGGTAAAGGAAATGCAGGAGAATGGTCTCAGAATCTGTCCAAGGCATATCAGTATGTTAATGACAGAGCAGGGATATCTATTGGGTTTGCAGGGTTTGATGGTGGTGCTATGAAAGAACTGTGTCATTATTGCAGTATTACTCCGTTTGAAGCCACGCCACATGTGGAAGCTTATCATGTGGTTTTGCAGCACTTGATAGTGTTCAGACTAAAAGAGAAGATTGCAGAATATCAAGATGAAGAATAGGGCTGTTTTTTTGGATAGGGACGGAGTCATTAACAGTCTTCTTTATCACGATGACAAGGGAATCTATAGTGCATCAGATATGGGTGAGTTTGAAGTGCTTGAAGGGGTTAGGGAAGCGATTCATGAAATAAAGGGGATGGGCTTTCTGGCAATAGTGGTCTCTAATCAGCCGGGAGTTGCATTTGGTTATATAAAAAAAGAAGACCTTAAAAAAATAGATGAGTACATGAGGAGAGAATTGGGTATTGATGCAGTGTACAATTGCGTCCACCACCCAAAATACACCGGAGACTGTGATTGCAGAAAACCAAAATCTGGTCTTTTGCTGAAAGCTGCAGATGAATATGATATTGATCTTGATGCATCATATATGGTTGGAGATCTTCTTTCAGATATCCTGGCCGGAAAAGTATGCAAAAAAACAATAATGGTGTCAAAGGTCAATTGCGCCCTGTGCAAGTTTATCCAAGAGAAAGATGCAGAACCTGATTTTTTTGCAGAAGACTTGCTGGGTGCTGTAAAAATAATTAAAAAAACAGAGGGAAAACAAAATGAAAATCTTTGCTGATACTGCAAATCTGGATGAGTTGAATGAGCTTTTAAGTTGGGGAGTAATTGATGGGTGTACTACAAACCCAGCAATAGTCTCAAAAGAGAAGGGTATTGATTTTGAGACAAGGATGAAGGAGATAATTGGGCTTGTTGACGGGCCGGTGTCGATAGAAGTCACATCGAATGATCTTGATGAGATGCTCAAGCAATCCAGGGAATTTGCCAGATGGGGAAAGAATGTCAATGTCAAGATACCTATGGGAATAACAGGTCTTAAGGCAGTGAACATACTTAAAAAAGAAGGCATAAGCACCAATGTCACTGCATGCATGTCTATGAAGCAAGCAGTCCTGGCAGCTAAAGCGGGAGCAACCTTTGTCAGCCTTTTTTGGGCAAGGATAGAAGACATGGGCTACAATGCAGAACAGGTTGTGACTGAGACCGTCGACATATTTGATCTGCATGATTTTGAAGCTGAAATAATCCTCGGCAGTTTCAGACAGGTGTCACACATCAATAGGGCAATGATGACAGGAGCCCATGTATTGACGATACCTACAAAGATAATGATGAGCCTTCCATGGAATCCTAGGACTGAATCTACAATTAATGAGTTCCTAGAGAGTTGGGATACATTCGAGAAAGACAGTAAAAAGCAATGATTTAATTTAAATTTTCTTTCTACCACTTCAGTTTATGCCATTTGACATCTCTATTCTTAGTGACAAAACCTACAAGGTTGTTCCAGAAATAGACTGCAAAAAACAGATACAAGTAAAAAGGCATCAGCACAAGAAACACAATGTCTCTGCTTTCTTTCAGCTTCTTTCTGAACATATAAGTATAGATCCGAATCGAATATAAAATTCCCAAGGGAGATATCATCACAATAGCCAATAATATGTTCCCCAATGAATAAGGCTTTTTTCCTCTTTCAAGATATGAGAACCTGCCATATTTTGCCTGTCTTTTGAGAAGCCTTGAAAGAGAGTCAGGTTCACCAAGATGGGTTTCAGCTATTGTGTAGATATTTTTTGCACGATATCCTTTTATCAGCAGTCGTTTATAGAGATTTTCATCCTCCCCCATCTTGTTCCTCTCATCAAAACCATTCACAGAGTCAAATGCTTTCTTATCCATGAGAAACAGTCTTGTCGGATATTTGCATGCATAGACTTCCCTGTGGCGCATGACTCTCAGGAATTTCATGAGTATGCTGCTTCCTATTACTTTTGTTTTGCCGCCGATACTCGCAAGATTCTCTTTAAGCAATGTATCTTTCGCTACTTGCACCCAGTTTTTGTCCAAAACAAGATCTGCATCAGAGAACAAGATCAATGGATGTTTTGCCTTTTTTGCACCAAAATTTCTTGCATAGGCAAGGGGCTTGTCCCTTGGGATTATATATATCTTTATTTTTTTGATCTTGAATTTTTTCTTGATCAATTCAACAGTACCGTCATCAGAACTGGCGTCAACAACAATCAGTTCATCTACCTGTGACAGAATTGAAGATATACATTGTTCTATGAACTTTGCTGTGTTGAGCGGACAGACAATGCCGGAGACATTCATAATTCAGAAAAAAAGTAAATGGTTTATATTTTTTGTTAAATGCAGACTCTGGGTACTAATCTGACTATTAATCTTTCATAAA
>JAHIYL010000247.1 GCA_018815145.1 Nanobdellota archaeon
AAGCAAAAAAGGAGCTGAAATCACAAGCGTGCTTTTATCTGTTATTCAAACACTGCGCATGAATAATAAAAATATCTTAGAAAGTTTGAAAGATATTATCGATAATCCTTTACCAACTTCAACATACTGACCTATTACGGTTTTTGGCTAGATTTTTAAACACAATCCTCTTTTCAACCAATCATGGTCAGGAATTCAAGAGAAGACTGGAAAATATACAAAAATGTTTTCGACAAGTTCACAATAGACACAGTCTTCAAGCTGATAACAGAAGGGCACATTGATGGGTTGACCTCTCCCATAGAGATGGGCAAGGAATCAAATATATTTCTCGCTGAAAAAGATGATGTACAGCTGATAGCCAAGATCTACCGTCTTGAATCATGCAATTTCAACCAGATGTATTCCTACATCAAGTCTGACCCAAGATATAGCAGAGTTAAAAAAAATAGGCGGAAAGTTATCTTCTCCTGGGTGCAGAGAGAATACAGGAATCTCATCCTTGCAAGGGAGACAGTCAATGTCCCAACCCCTATCACTTTCCGGAACAACATCATATTGATGGAGATGATAGGTGATGAAGAACCGGCTCTTCAGTTAAAAGATCTGCTTCCTGAAAATCTGGAAGAATTTTTTGATAAGACAGTGAATGGTGTCAAAAGACTCTATGAATCCGGACTTGTGCATGGAGATCTCTCTGAATTCAACATACTTAATCACCATGATTCACCATATTTCATAGATTTTTCTCAAGGCACCTCTTCAAAAGATCCAAATTCAGGAGAGCTTCTGCAGAGGGATCTGTACAATCTCTGCAGATTCTTCAAGAAACACAGGCTTGATAAGGATCCTTTGAAAATTTATAAGAGTATTTATCAGGCAAACTTTAAAAAGAAACCCTAGTTTCTCCTATTTCATGAGCGAATTTGCGTATGAACTGAAGATTCCCAGAGAGAGGATTGCTGTCCTTATAGGAAAAAAGGGAGAACAGAAAAGAAAACTTGAAGAAGAGACCAATACTGAGATTTCTGTCGATTCAAAGGAAGGAGAGATCTTTGTAAAAGGGTCAGATGCTCTTTCATTATACACAACACGTGATATCATCAAGGCAATAGGAAGAGGATTCAACCCTGATGTTGCGCAGCTTCTCCTAAAACAGGATTATTGCTTTGAAATGGTGAATATTTCAGATTATGTCAAACCAAATCATCTTGAGCGGATAAAAGGAAGAGTGATTGGAACAAACGGAAAGACAAGAAATATCATCCAGCATCTCACAGAGACGTTTATATCAGTATATGGAAAAACCATAAGCATAATCGGACAGATTGAAAATGTGGCAACTGCAAAACGGGCAGTAGAATCCATTGTCCAGGGCAGCCCCCATGCAAATGTGTATAAATGGCTTGAAAAGATGATAAAAGAAAACAAAAGACGTGAGTTTGAAGAGAGCCAACCGGAATTTTTCAGAGAAAATTTCAAGGTCCCAAAAGAAATCATGAAAAAAGAAGAAGATTTCAAAGAAGGACTATAGTTTCTTATTAATTCTTAATATTTTGGCATCTGATGTCAGATCAGACAGAACTAATGCTGCATTTTTGAAATCCTGATTTCTTGTATATTTATTTGGGACTGCTATTGGAATCATACCTGCACGAAAAGAAGATTCAACACCCGGAGTTGCATCTTCAAAAACAAGGCATTTTGATGGATGTACATTGAAATATTCTGCTACAAGCTGATAAATCTGCGGATCTGGTTTTCCTTTGACTATCCTTCTGTCATCTCCAGTAATTATATAATCAAAAATATCTATAATTCCTAATCCTTCTGAGCCTAAAATAATATTCACTTCCTCTTTTGCTGTTGATGTGCAGACAGCAATCCTGAAGTCAGGATCATTATGGAGAAAATCAACAAATTCATAAATGCCAGGTCTTATCACATCTTTCAACTTAAGTTTGATCAATTCAATATAATTTCTATTTTTTGCATAAACTAATGACTGAATATTTGCTGGATTCTCCTTTTTGTTTTCTTTAAGAATTCTTCTGAAAAATTCTATTGGTCTGTGACCTACACAGTGATTGATCCAATACTCTTCATCTATAGAGATGGAATATTTTGCTAATGTCATATTCACCGCTTCGAGTTGAATTCCTTCATCATCAATTATTAACCCATTCAAATCAAATATCACTACATCAGATTTCAGGAGTAAATCATTCAATTTTGAATCGACAAAGTAGCCTTTTGATGAACTCATGACTGACTAATACAAAAAATAAGTTTAAATATTTTCTTGTTATAAAAAAGCTAATTTTTTATAATAAAATAAGTTTCCATCTGATAAATGCTTGGAACACTACGGAAAAAAAGGCAGATGAGCTAGTTCTTTGTAGTTTTTAATATAATACAATTCATATAATTTTTTTGCTTTTAGTTAACACAAATAATTTTTGGTGATACTCAATGAAAAAAGTCAATGATTTTAGATGGAAAAAAGGAATGCTTGTTTCAGAATTTGTTGAAAATCTAGGCAACGTAGGTTTTCAATCCACTGAGATGTACAAGGCTGCTGATGTAATTGTAAAGATGAAGAAAGAAGGTGCAAAAATCTTTATGACTTTCACTTCAAACATGGTGACCAGCGGCCTTCGGGGTTTTTTTGCCCAGCTGATTGAACTCGGCCTGGTTGATGTGATTGTAACGACTGCAGGAGCTATTGAAGAAGATATCATGAAAGCAAAAGGAGAAGAATTCATCATCGGAAAATTCAAACCTGATGATATCGAGCTCTATGAAAAAGGAGTAAACCGTGTAGGAAACCTGTTCATAAAGAATGAGTCTTACATGAATTTTGAAGGCACCATCGGAAGGATGCTTGAGGATCTCTACTGCAAAAAACCAAGATGGACAGTATCTGAGATGAACAGTGAATTCGGGAAAAACCTTGAAGATAAAAATTCAATTCTTTATCAGGCATCAAAAAACAATGTTCCCATCTTTTGCCCTGGTATCACTGATGGCTCAATCGGGTTCCACCTATTCATGCTGCAGCAGAAAAATCCTGATTTTGTTGTTGATGTTGTAAAGGATTTTTCAAATATCCTGTTTTCCAGCAGCCATGATGACAAGAAAGGGCTTATCTCACTTGGCGGAAGCATATCAAAGCATCACGCAATACTTGCTTGTCTACTCAATGGCGGCCTTGATTATGCAGTTTATCTTACAACAGCTCACTCCAGTTCAGGAAGCATGAGCGGAGCTACAACTGAAGAAGCAAAGTCATGGGGTAAGGTCAAAGATGATTCTGATGTATCCACGGTCATTGGAGATGTCACTTTCACATTTCCTCTTATCATGGTCAGTGTCCTTGAAAAACTCCTTAAAGAAGGATTACTCAAACAGGGAGAATGAATAAAGATGGCTAGATTCATATTGTCAAGAAAAAAAGTATTGCAGGAATATAATTCAATAAAAAAACACGCCGATACTGTCTCATACAGCTATAAGACAAACAAGGAAGTGGGAAAGATTCTCCTTGAAGAGACGGATTCTTTTTTCTCAGTCCATAGCATAGAATCTGTTGAACAGTTGAACTCTCCGGAAAGGATATGGTTTTTTGCACAGGGCTGGAACAAAACATTGATTACAAGACTAATTGAAAGAAAAATCACAAGGTTTGTTGTTGATAATGATAATGATCTCAATGTACTTGTTGAATACCTCAAGAGATACAATGTGAAGATTTCTCTTCTCCTCAGGATGAGGCTCAAAGAGCATACTGTGCACACAGGCAAGCATTTTGTGTTTGGAATGTACTCAAAAAAAATCAATGAGCTGGTGCCGATATTAAAGGAAAATAAGAGCATTAAAAAGCTTGGTATTCATTTTCACAGAAAGACACAGAATGTCTCTGAATGGGACCTTTTGGAAGAACTCAAAAATTCGATTGATGATTGGGACAAGATAGATATTGTGAATGTTGGTGGAGGTATTCCGGCTGAGTACAAGAATTTCAGGCCAGAAGCATTCAGGAGCATTTTTGCAGGAATAGATGAATTGAAAGAATGGCTCAACAATAAAGGAATTGAGATGATCATTGAACCAGGTAGGGCAATAGCTGCTAAACCAATTAAGTTGGAGGCAGAAATCATTAATCTCTATGACAGCACAATTGTTGTTGATTGCTCAATATTCAATTCCTGTTTGGACACATGGATCTCAAATATACGTCTTTTGGTTGAAGGAGAATCTGATTCCGGCAAAGCATACACCATTAAAGGAATCACTCCTGATTCAGCTGATATACTCAGGTATAAAGTGCATCTGGAACAAGAACCAAAGACCGGAGACAGGATTGTCTTTACTAATGCTGGTGCATATAATTTTCACACTGATTTCTGCAATCTGAAGAAACTGGAGACAGTGGTTGTTGACTAAAAAATCAGAGATTGATCAATACCAAACCAAGCAGGATCAAAAATACTCCGTATTTCTTATTCATGACCAGTTTTTCTTTATAGATTATCCTGGCAAGTACGATTGTAACCAGCGGAGCCATTGACCCTAAAACCGACATGATAGATACAAGACTTGTAGAGAGTCCAAGCATAAAAAAAAGCCAGGCACCTACATAAAGAGATGAGACAGAAAAAAGCTTGAATCCGTTCTTCTTGGAGAGTATCTTTTTTTTTTTCCTGGAAAATGTATATCTAAGTGTGGAAAAAAAAGTTACAGAAAAACATGTCAGGAAAAAAGTGAGCAGCCATCCTATATGTGTCTCAATCAAGCCAGCCAAAAAGAGATACACCCCCCATACAAACATGCAGATGAGCGCATTAGGGACACCTGCTGTCGTATGAAAATCCTTGAGTTTTTTCAGGTCTGTAGATACAAGGACCACTCCTCCAAGAGCAAATATTATAGCAATTATCTTTGAATAGCCCAGTACCTCTTTCAGGAATATGACACTAAGGATGACAGTAATTACTGAATTCACAGCAGCAATCGGTGTAACAATCGAAAGCTCTCCTTTCTTTATTGCCTGAAAAAGATTCAGATATGCAAAAAGATCAAGAACTCCAACAAGTATCACAAGAATTATGTCTGATGATGAAATTGTAATTGGATTTTTTAAGACAAATATTATAAAAAAAGGAAGTGCAATGATGAAAGCGAACAGCTGGATATAAAAATTCATCTCAACGGAATCCATTTCTCTGGCAGGTTTTTTCAGTATGATGTCTCCGATTCCCCAGCCGAGCATCGCAATGATACCAAATATGAATCCGGTGATTATCATTTTTATTTATAATTTTATCTCTTATTAAATAATTATTCAATTTCCCATGCATCAGAGCCTGTTCTGCCGGAGTCTACCCTGACAAGCGCCTCTCCTTCACCAACATCAAGACCGTAATCAGCCCCCCATATTGCATAGTCAACCTGGATCATGTTCTTTTTGAGTATCGATATTCCCTGCTTGTTTTTCAGGCTGAATTTTGGGTGGATCTCCAATGTCTGATATGGTTCTATGATTCCTGAAAGCCTTGAGTTAGTATTATTGTCTGATATGAAATAATAAGATAGGTCAATATTGATGTCTCCCTTATTTGATAGTACAATATATTCGTTTCCTTCATCTTTTCCTTCTGGATTCGGTACAATTTTTTTAATCACAATGTCTCCAGTTTTTTCAGGCATAGTCTCATAGTCAATATTCCATAGATGATTGAATTCAGCGATGAACTTTTGTGCAATACCAGAATCATGTATTATCAGCACATTCTCATCATTTCTTTCATTTGCATTTTTTGAAGGATTGTAACTTCCTGTGATGACTGTCATCTCATCAATGATAAATACCTTATGGTGCATTGTATATTTGTTCCTGTCAATCATGGATACTTCCTTAAGATCCCCATATCTTGAATAGTCACTAAGCTGCTTTGACTCAAAAATACCTTTGACATCAAGTCCTTCATAGTTTTTATTGTAAAGAAGATTGCCGATATCAACATCTGTAAATGAATATGTCATGAAATAAATTGATTTTTCAGCTTTTTTGAGCGTATTGATTACATGCAGCTTGCAGTTGTCTTCAGGGCAGAAGTAGTTTTCTATCAGTATCCCACCATGATCAATTTTAGGTCTTTTTACTCTGTTGCCTTTGCCATAAATATTATCTTTCAGTTCAAAAAATTCTTCAAGGTAATTTTGTGCCAGCGCAACTGACTCGATTATCATAATATTGTTGTTGTTGTAATAATTTCCCCTTTCCGTAGGATTCATGCTGCCGGTAAATATTATTTTCTGATCAAATATACAGAACTTGTTATGCATCAACGCCGAAGAGTACCCTGTCAAAAAATCAGGCAAGGCATTTGAGTCCTCAATCACAACATCTGCACTCTTTTCCTTGAGCTTATCTGTCAGTTCAGGGATATCAAGATCATAGAGTGCGCACCTGATCTCTGTTGAAGAATCGATCAAATCAAGCAATTTCTCAAGGCACATGTCTTCAGGGCAGAAATATATTTGGATGTCTGAATAAGGCTCTTTCACTACATTGGATGTGAGCTCAGATGACAAAGTACATGATGAAAGAAAAAGAAACATGAAAATTAGTGAAATGATTATAAATTTCATAAAATAAATACAAATGTAAGAATAATAAATATTTAACCCTATTTTAATGAGTTATTACAAAAAATTATCCAAAACTAGGAAGACCTGAAACTCTGCCTAAATATTGCCCTGTTAATGGTGTTGATGGTATTATATTGTCTAATCCTAGAGTCCTAGATGCAAATTCATAAAGAAAATCAACAATTCCTTGTGGGTTATGTTCTGCATCAAAATTTACTGCCCCGGCTCCAGCCACATCAATATCAATCTTGAGTCCATCAAAATAAAATCTTTTACCAGACACCATATCTACATGACCTTGACCAAAACTTACTGAAGCAGTGCATGGTTCTACTTGCAAAAGATGATACTTAATATTATCTTGAGAGGCCTTATAAGCCAGGAGATATGATTCAAATAAATTAGGATTTGGTGTATCTGGTAAAACTAACATTGGCGGCTCTGCATCAAGTCTGTATATTCCAAGTTGTCCTTCTCCAAGATATTCTTTTATCTCAGGTAACTCATCAAATTTTGACATTGGTTCTGCTTTCAATGCTTCAGCGTTCTGTATCTTAATACTTACTGCCAAAGCCATATCTTCGAGTGTTTGTACCATTTTTATTATTAAAAT
>JAHIYL010000248.1 GCA_018815145.1 Nanobdellota archaeon
AGATGAATGTCGTAATAGCCAATAAAACAAAAAATTCCCTCTTTTCCCCAGAATAAGCGAGGGGAAAAAGGGAATTTTTTGCCATAACTAGATGTGAAAATGACAAGCTATGAAATACGGCGAGGTTTAACATAGATGAATAAAGATGAAGTTCTTGAGATTGTCAAGCAAAAGGGGATGGTGATACCAAGGGATGTCATGAAAGAGCTCGGAGGAGATACTTTTCTCATCGGTGCTGTCCTGTCTCAGCTCACTGATTCAAAACAGTTAAGGGTCAGCAATACAAAGATCGGCGGATCTCCTGTCTATTATTGCCCAGGAAATGAGTATAGGTTGCAGTCATTGTACAAATATCTTGCTTTTGTTGAAAAAAAGGCTTTTGACCTGCTGAAAGAGAAAAGAATCATTGAAGATTCCGGTGCAGAGCCGGCAATCAGGGTCGCACTCAGGAGTATCAAGGATTTTGCTAAGCCTGTTGAAGTGAATCTTACAGACAGGAAACTGTTATTCTGGAAATGGTACCTTCTGGCGAACTCTGAGGTTGAAGCAAAGATAAGAGAGATCATCAAGGATATGCTTCCAAAAAGACCCGGTGTTCCGGCTCAAGAAGAAAAACCCAAAGCAGAAGAAAAAACACATGAAGAACACAAGACAGAAATTCCTACAAAAGAAAAAGAACCTGAGACTGAAAAGAAAAAGGTTGCGGAAAAACAGGAAGAATTGGATGAAAAAGACAATCATGAAGAGATTGTTGATTCCTTTTTTCAGAAAATCAAGAAGCATCTTGAAAAAAAAGAGATAAAGATCATCAATACAGAGATTGTAAAGAAAAACAAAGAGATTGATCTCATCCTAAAAGTGCCCTCTGCTGTGGGAACATTGAATTTCTATTGCAAAGCAAAAGACAAGAAAAGAAATAATGAGGGCGATCTATCCACTGCCTATGTAAAAGGTGGAAATGAAAAGCTGCCGATACTCTTTATCACAACAGGAGACCTTACAAAAAAAGCAGAAGAGATGCTCAAAAAAGAATTCCTGAACATCACAGTCAATAAAATATGAATTTTTAAAATACTATGGGAACAAACCTTTCAGCCATACTTGTATCGCAGGAAATCGAATTTGAAAGGCTGGCAGGAAAAAAGCTTGTGATTGATTCTTCGAACATCATATACCAATACCTATCTTCAATACGTCAGCCGGATGGCACACCCCTGACTGATTCAAACGGGAATGTCACAAGTCATCTTTCAGGCCTGTTTTTTAGGACAACAAGGCTCATGGAAAAAGGCATCAAGCTTACATTCTGTTTTGATGGAAAAGCACCAGACCTAAAAAAAAAGGAACAGGAGAGACGAAAAGCACTGAAAATAGATGCTAAAGAAAAATATGAGCTGGCAATGGAAAAACAGGATATTGATATGATGAAAAAATATGCCTCAAGGCTCTCAAGGCTGACTCCTGAAATAATTGCTGAATCAAAGGAGCTTATTGAGGCTCTTGGATTACCTATAATACAGGCACCAAGTGAAGCAGAGGCGCAGTCCGCATATATGGTTAAAAAAGGGGATTTCTATGGTTCTGTCAGCCAGGATACTGACGGCCTGATATTCGGCGCAACAAAACTTATCAAGAATCTCACAATATCCCAAAAAAAAAAGAAAAAAGATGCACTTTCATTTGAACGGGTCCTTCCTGAAGAGGTTGACCTGGCAGAGAATCTCAATAATCTTGGCCTGGACAATGAACAGCTCATCTGCCTGTCCATGCTGGTAGGAACAGATTTCAACATCGGCGGCATAAAAGGGATTGGTCCAAAAAAAGGGCTTGACCTTGTCAAAAAGCATAAAAAGGAATTTGAAATTTTGTTCAAAGAGGCAAAGTGGGATGAATTCTTTGACTATCCATGGAAAGAGGTCTATGATACAATAAAGTTCATGCCAACAATAGATGATTATTCACTAGATTGGAAAAATGTGAATTCAGAAAAAATTATGGATATCATGGTCAACAGGCATGAATTTTCCAAAGAAAGGATTAAAAAAGCCCTTGATAAGCTTGTAAAACAGCAGCAGCAGACCGGATTAGGGCAGTGGTTCTGACATATAATTTCATCTCAAAATCAACAAATTTATAAACATATGTAAATTTATTTGGACATATGTTAAAATTATTGGACAATAGATTATGGCTGTTTTTTGTTAAATATCCTTCAATAAAACTTCATGTAAGGGCTCTGGCAAAAAAAATTGGTGTTTCGCCTACGTCTGTCATCAACTATTCAGAATCATTGTTAGACAAAGAACTAATCAATGAACATCCCTCTGGAAAGAACCGGGTTCTCTCTCCAAATTATGATAATGAAAAATTCATATTCTTCAAAAAATGGACTAATCTCGTTCTTCTGATAGAAAGCGGGGTTATTGAAGAATTATCAAATGAATCCAGAACCATCATTTTGTTCGGAAGCTATTCAAAAGGAGAAGATATCGAGAGATCTGACATTGATATTGCAATAGATAAACCAACAAAAAACAATCTTGAAAAATACGAAAATCTATTAAGCAGAAATATTCAATTGCATTATATGCAGAATCTTAAAAATTTAAATCTAAAAGAAAACATAAAACAAGGAATATTGATAAAAGGAATAATGCTATGAGACCATTCAATTATTTTATTGAAAATAAGGAAGTGAGGAAAATTACGCCTGATTCCGCTGAATCTGATGCATTGATAGAAGACGCCAAGAACAGGTTTGATTATTTTTCAGAACAAGTCACAACAGAAAAAAATGCAAAATACATTCTTGAAAACATTTATGAATCTATTAGAGAGCTGCTCGACTTCATATTGATCATAGATGGTTATCGTTCATACTCCCATCAAGCACCAATAGTATATGCATGTGATAAGGGATACTTGAATTTCAAGGATGCATAAATCATGGATAACATCAGGGATATCAGGAACAAATCAAAGTATTATGGCAAGACAATTGAATTAGATTCTGCAATTGTTTTTATTTCTGATGCAAAAAGAATATTCCTAAAATTAGAAAAAAAAATCAAAAATTGAATATTTCTCAATACCCAAACATAGGGATTCCCATCACTTCTTTGACATCAGCCCTGTATTCATCCGGATCATAGAGCCTCTTCACATCAAGCTTTCTTGATTTCCCGGAGATATCTGATATAGGCACAACAGCATATTTTCCGTTTTTTATCACTGTCATGACCCCTGAATTGCCTTTTTTGATCTGTTGGAAAGCCATTATCCCAAAGGTCTTTGCAACCATCCTGTCAAATGCATCCGGTTCCCCGCTCCTCAGAAGGTATCCCATATTCTGGAACATGACATCAACACCTGTCTCTTTTTTTATGAGTTCTGCTGTTGCCATGCCGATTCCGCCAAGCTTTTTATGCCCGTAAGCGTCTTCCTCTCCTGAAAGATGCATATCCCCTCCCTCGGGAACAGCTCCTTCTGAGACGACAACCAGGGAATACCGGCTTGGATTCATTTCCCTGTCTTTCTTGAGCATCTTTGCAAGCCTTTTTGGGTTGAAATTGATTTCAGGTATGATGAACCTGTCTGCTTCAGCAAGATATCCTATGTACCAGGCAGTGAAACCTGCATACCTTCCCATGACTTCTATTATCCCTATCCTTTCATGAGACCCAACAGGTGTCCTAAATGCTGTGACAAGATTGACTCCTCTGGTCACTGCAGTAGAGAAGCCAATGCAGTAATCCGTTCCCCAGACATCATTGTCCATGGTCTTCGGGATTGCCACAACCTTGAACCCCTCTTTATCAAGCCTGCCAGCAAAGCTAAGTGTATCATCCCCGCCTATAGTCACCAAGGTGTCAATCTCAAGAAATTTTAGGTTTTTTACTATCTCCTCTGTAAGATCAACCGGATAACTTTCAAATTTGCCTCTGAGATGTTCCGGAAGATATTTTTCTTTGACATTAGATGGGTTTGTCCTTGAAGAATGCAGGAATGTTCCACCTGTCCTCGAGACCTTTCTTACAGATTCCATTGTAAGAGACACAATATTTTTTGAATTATCTGCTTCCCTGTCCCTGAGGATTCTTAATGGTCCTGCCCACCCCTTCCTGAATCCAAAAACTTCATAACCATCTTTTATGGCAAGCTCAGTAATTATCTTTATTGCTGCATTCAGTCCGGGAACATCTCCTCCGCCTGTAAGTATCGCCAATCTTTTTTTCATCAAAATCACCCTTAAACAACTGAATTCCCAATCAGAAAGTGAACAATATTTTTATTTGCATTGTTTTTCTAACATAATATGCTGGGGATAAAGACAAAATCACAAGATGCTGAAAAGATCAGAAAATACCTGATAAATGAAAATTTGTTTAGATATGGATATGATTTGATCAAAGAAAAGAGCAAGATAACAATACCTGTAAAAAAGATTTATGATAAGATTGGGTTTCAAAAGAAATTCCCTAAAGCAGAGATAGTCGATACAAGGTTTATTAAAACACAAAAAAAACAGGACTACAAAGACATCCTGAAAAAAAAAATTGACACCTCTCTCCTTCCCTCTTCGTTTGACATCATCGGTGACATCATAATCATTGATATAACTGATGAAATCAAGAATTTTCAAAAAGAGATTGGTGAAGCCCTGCTTTTGGCAAACAAAAACATAAAGACCATCCTAAAAAAATCAGGCATGCATGAAGGTGAATTCAGGACACAGAAACTTTCCTATGTTGCCGGAATCAACACAAAAGAGACAGTCTACAAAGAAAATAATGTCCGGCTAAAGCTGGATGTAGAGAAAGTATATTTCTCGCCGAGACTGTCCAAAGAAAGGAAAAGGATCTATCAGCTTGTAAAACAAGGAGAAAATGTGTTAGTAATGTTCTCTGGCTCTGCCCCTTACCCGTGTGTAATTGCAAAAAATACTGGTGCAAAAGAAATTATTGGAATTGAGAAAAACCCTATTGGTCATAAATACGGAATTGAAAATATTGCATTAAACAAACTAAAAAATGTTACTCTTTACAATGGTGATGTCCTCGATGTTATACCTAAATTAAAAAAAAAATTTAACAGGATATTGATGCCTCTTCCAAAAGGTGCAGAAGATTTTTTGGACCTGGCACTTTCTGCTACAAAAAAAGGCAGCATAGTCCATTTCTATGATTTTGAGCATGAGACAGAATTATCACTTGGAGAAGAAAAAGTCAAAAGAGCCTGTAAAAAAAATAAAATAAAATTCAAAATACTGAATACTGTAAAATGCGGGCAGTATTCTCCTGGAAAATTCAGGATCTGTATAGATTTTAAAGTTTGTAATGAGCATATGGAAAAAGAAAATGAAGGGAACATGAACAAATTCCTCAGAATGAAAAAGACACTGACTGATGATGAAGCTAAAAAGATGAAGAAGGTTATAAAAGAATTTAAAAAAGACTAAGGTTTAAAGAAGAATTGTATCTAATATTTAACTGAAGCTTAATTCTTTTTTTGATTTTATACCTACTAAATACTTCTATAATTTCAGCTAATATATCTGTGCTTGCATAATTTTCAATTTCATCCAAAAGAAGCAGCTCAAATGTTTTTGCAGGATTTCCATCTTCTGAAAATGGTGCTGAAATGATAGTGTTTGTATCAATCACGGTTTTTATTTTTTCGATATTCTGTAATTTCATCACCAATATCACCGCTTGATAGTTTTCCCTTGTTTGTCTCTCTTATAACCATGAATTCCTGTAAAACACTCTTTTTATCAAGTTTTTTCATGATAATCGTCTCTTTATCCAAAGGCATTACTGTAAATAATGTATTCTTATCAGCACCAATGTAATTCCTGATATCCTTTGGAATTATCACCTGCCCCCTAGTAGACATTTTTGTTGTATCAATTATTTCCATTTAATTCACCAAACATATTAATTCATCTTAAAAAAGAGGTACTTACTTATAAGTTTTTCTTATTTTAAAGTAAATTTTAGTTTTTTATATTATTCTGTGTCATAAAGTATATAATTGAAAAAGAATTAAGATCAATTATGACAAAAATTTCAGCTTGTTTAATAGTAAAAAATGAAGAAAAACTACTATCACGTTGTCTAGATAGCATCAAAGACTTATGCAATGAAATAGTGATAGTTGATACTGGTTCAACTGACAAGACAAAAGAAATTGCTGCAAAATACACTGACAAAGTATTTGATTATGTATGGAATGATAATTTTTCTGATTCAAGAAATTTTTCATTATCAAAAGCTACAGGAGACTGGATACTTGTCATGGATGCAGATGAAGTGATATCTGCAAGTGTCCATGACAAGATAAGGGAAGCTGTGAAAAATGATGAACCAGATGCATTCTTCTTGATTCAGAGGAATTATACAAGCAACAATAATCTGATGAATTTTGAATTCATAAAAGAGCACAGCCTGGAAGAGAGCATGAAATATTCAGGATTTGTAAAGAATCCATTAATTAGATTATTCAGGAATAATAAGGCAATAGTGTTTTCAGGTTCTGTGCATGAAACTGTCGAAAAAAGTATTATTTCAAATTCAATTAAAACAGGAAAACTCGATATTCCGATCCATCATTTCATTGAAGAGAATGATATTGCTGAAAGGCAGCTGAAATATCTGGCTATAGCTGAAAAAAATCTTGAAAAAAATCCTAATGGCAGGGATTATTACACAGCTGGCAGCGTGTGCCTGCATTTCAAAAAAGACTATGATAAGGCAATTAAGTATCTTACAAAAGCTGCTGAACTTGATTTTAAGAAAATCCAGGCTTTAGAAGGTGTTGCTGAGTGCCTTATACATAAAAAGGATTTTGAACACGCATATTCTATCTATAAAGAACTGGTAAGATCAGGCAATGCCTCTGCAAGTGTCTGCAATAACTTAGGCAATCTCTTTGTGATGCATAAGAAGTATGAACTGGGACTTAAGTATCTGAAAATCGCTGTTGAAAAAGGCAGTGCAAATAAGAAGCGGATTGAAGAGAATATAAGGAAAGTAGAAGCGATGATGGAGAAAAAGCAGTAGTATTCAAAGACAATAATCACCTAAAACTTAGTTCCTATTTTTGTTCAATGAATAATACAAAAAATATCCTTTTTGTTCAATGAATAATACAAAAACATAATATTTATAAGTTCACTCTTATTACAAATTATCAAAAATGATAGATTTCAAAAAAATAATTGTGCAATGGAAAGAATTTATTATACCTAATACCAAGAAAAGAGAAGTTTTGGTCAATCCGGATTCTGATTTTGTCACAAGTATAAGCGGCCCAAGAAGAGCAGGCAAAACATATCTTTGCTTCCATATGATAAATGAATTAATAAAAAAAGGTATTGACAATAATAATATTCTTTACATAAACTTTGAGGATGAAAAACTTACTGGTACAAAAGCAGAAGATCTAGACCAGATTATGGATGCTTTTTTAGAATTAATGACTATAAATGAAAATCAAAACATATATCTTTTTTTAGATGAGATTCAGAATGTATTAAATTGGGATATCTGGGTCAGGAGAATCCATGACAAAAAAAAAAATTGGAAGCTTGTCCTGACAGGTTCTTCTTCAAAGCTATTGAGCAGAGAATTATCCACTAAACTAAGGGGCAGGGTTTTGAACTATGAAGTATATCCATTAAGTCTCAAAGAGCTTTTGGAATGGAACAACTGCAATTATGACTTTAAAACAATTGAATATAGTGAAAAAAAGAGTGAGATTAAGAAAATATACTCTGATTATCTTAAAGATGGTGGATTTCCTTCAATATATTTTAATCCTCTTGAGAAAGCAAAAATCCTCCAAAGCTACTATGATTCAATGCTTTTGAAAGATATTGTAGAGAGGCACAATATTCAAGATGTAAAAAAACTCAGGGTACTTGCCAGTTTTATGTTTGATTCAATTTCAAGTGAAATGTCATATACTAAGCTTGCAAACAAACTAAAATCTATTGGCTATAATATAAGCAAAAATACTGTAATTGAATATATTGATCATTTTGAAGAATCCTATGTATTTTTTCAGAATTTAAAATATGAATATTCACTGCAAAAGCAGCTTGGTTCAATAAAGAAAATATACTGTATAGATAATGGTCTCATAAATTCTGTCAGTTTCAAGTTTTCAGAAGATTTAGGAAGACTTATGGAAAATCAGATGTACATTGAGTTAAAGAGAAGAGAAAGTGAAATATTCTACCATCGCGACAAATATGAATGTGATTTTATAATTCATGAAAAAAACAAAGTCACTGCTGCAATCCAGGTAACTAAAGAATTGAATGATGATAATGAAAAAAGGGAATATAATGGTTTGATTGAGGCAATGGAAAAGCATAAGCTAAAATCAGGAACAATCATCACTGAAAACCAAAAAGAAACAAAGAAAATTGAAAATTATAATATCAAAATAATTCCAATGTGGCAATGGTTGATTGGTATAGAGTAAAGGATAACAATAATTCTACAAACACCTATAACAATCTAGCCAATCTCTTTGTGATGCATAAGAAGTATGAACCGGGATTGAAATATCTGAGAAAAAGCAATTGAGATGGACAGCCCTAATAGGAAGCGGATCGAAGAGAATATTGTGAAAGTTGAAAGGATGATGAATAGAAGGGATAATTATTTTCTATAACCAAATTTCTTACTATAATCTCTATGATCCATTATGTCCAATATCAGTGAAATAATCTCAACTTCGCTACCCTTAATAGTATAGATCATTCTCCAAGCACCTGATAAGTTGACTTTCCAAAGATTATTTACATCGTAGTTGATGACATATTGTTTTGGAATCCTATCTTTTGGTATATGCACTCCAAACTCCGGATTGTCCCTTAATAATTCAATTTTCTGCTTGATTGAGTTTAACAATGTCTGATGGTCACTCTTTGTAACTCCTCTTGCAATTTCTGCTCCTACTAACATATTAAGTTCTTCAAATTCTTCTTTTGCAGAACCTGTGATGATGACCTTGGTTGGCTTTCCCTTGAACATCAGAGCTCAACCCCTTCTGCAATTGCTTTATCTAATTTTGGACTTGGGTTATAAATCCATAGAATTCCTTTTCTTCCATCAATGATCTTACCACTTCCTTCCAGATATTTTAAGACAACATTCAATGTCTGGTGCATTACTTTGGTAGATAATCTCTTTTTAAGCTGTTCTCTTGTCATCAATGTGTTTGCTTTTTTTAGGGCATCCTCTATCATC
>JAHIYL010000249.1 GCA_018815145.1 Nanobdellota archaeon
AGCTAAAAAAGGTGAGGCAGCATATCCCGGAAAAGTGATCGGCTCAGTCGAGGAGAAAGAAGGAGTCATACATAAGATAATGATACCGCCTGATAAAGGATTTACAGGCCAAATAAAAGAGATAAAATCAGGAAAATTCAAGGTGACAGACATTATCTGTACTCTTGACAATGGAAAAAAATTATCCATGATGCAGAAGTGGCCGGTGAGAAGCCCGAGGACATTCAAGCAAAAGCTGCTTCCGGATATTCCATTGATTACTGGACAGAGGATCCTTGATGCACTGTTTCCCTTGGCAAAAGGAGGAGTTGCAGCAATCCCTGGCGGATTTGGGACTGGAAAAACAGTTACACAGCAGGCACTCGCCAAATGGGCAGATGCAGATATAATCGTATATATCGGCTGCGGTGAGCGCGGAAACGAGATGACAGAGGTCTTGACTGAATTTCCAAAACTTGAGGATCCAAAATCAAAGAGGCCGCTGATGAACAGGACAGTACTGATTGCGAATACATCCAATATGCCTGTGGCTGCAAGGGAGGCAAGCGTATATACAGGCATCACCATTGCTGAATATTTCAGGGACATGGGATACTCAGTTGCTCTTATGGCAGATTCAACTTCCAGATGGGCAGAAGCTTTGAGAGAGATCTCATCAAGACTGGAGGAGATGCCCGGAGAGGAAGGTTATCCGGCATACCTGTCAACAAGGCTTGCCCAGTTCTATGAAAGGGCTGGCAGGGTAACAACATATAATGATGTGGAAGGTTCAGTCTCTGTAATAGGGGCTGTCAGTCCGCCGGGGGGAGATTTTTCAGAACCTGTTACGCAGAACACGCTCAGGGTAGTAAAGACCTTTTGGGCACTGGATCCAAGGCTTTCACAGAGAAGACATTTTCCAGCCATCAATTGGCTCACCTCGTACAGCCTGTATAAGGAAGCTCTTGATCCATGGTATGCAACAAATGTGAACCCAAGCTGGAACGAGCATGTCAACAGGACGATGAAATATCTTTCAGAAGAAGAGAAACTGCTCGAGATAGTCCAGTTGGTCGGCAGTGATGCCTTGCCTGAAAAAGAACAGCTCACATTAGAGATTGCAAGACTCATCAGGGAATTCTTTCTCCAGCAGAATGCTTTCCATGATGTAGATACATTCTGTCCGCTGGAAAAATCATACCTTTTGATGGAACTGATTCTTAATTTTGCAGATATGGCATATCAGGCACTTGAGGAAGGAAGCAGCATTGGTTTCATTGTGAATATGAAATCAAAAGAAGATATTTCCAATATCAAGTTCATCAGTGATTACAAATCAGAGATAAAGAAACTGCATGCAGCGATGGTGAAGGAGCTTGAAAGAGGCTGATACCCAGCAGAAATCAGATTTATTAGAGAGCAATTATGGTGATTCAAAATGGCAATAAAAGAATATAAGACAATATCAAGGATTGCGGGTCCGCTTATCTTTGTTGAAAAAACTGAAGAGATTGGATATGGAGAGCTTGTATCCATCAAGATGCCGGATGGCACAACAAAAAATGGGCAGGTCCTTGACACAAGCAAAGATATTGTTGTTGTCCAGGTCTTTGAAGGCACGCGTGGAGTGGACAGGCAAAATACATGGGTCAAATTTTTGGGAGATACTATCAAGCTTTCGGTCTCAAAAGATATGCTTGGAAGGATACTTTCAGGAGCAGGCAAACCAATTGATAACGGCCCGGAGATAGTCCCTGACCAGCGGCTTGATATAACCGGAATGGCAATAAATCCTTTTGCAAGGCAGTCACCATCAGATTTTATCCAGACAGGCATATCGACCATCGATACCTGTAATACGCTTGTCCGGGGTCAGAAACTTCCTGTATTTTCAGGCAGCGGTCTTCCACATAATGAGATTGCCCTGCAGATTGCAAGACAGGCAAAAGTGCCTGGTAAAGCAAAGGATTTTGCAGTCATTTTTGCAGCTATGGGGATCACTAATGAAGAAGCGCAGTATTTTATCAAAGATTTTGAAAAGACAGGAGCTCTGGAAAGGGCTGTTGTCTTCCTGAACCTTGCAGATGATCCGGCTGTCGAAAGGCTGATTACACCAAGGATGGCGCTCACTGCAGCAGAATATCTGGCATTTGAGCAGGGTATGCATGTCCTGGTCATACTTACAGACATGACAAATTACTGCGAAGCACTCAGGGAGATTGGTGCAGCCAGGGAAGAAATTCCCGGAAGAAGGGGCTATCCCGGCTATATGTATACTGATCTTGCATCCCTTTATGAAAGAGCAGGCATGATAAAAGGAAAATCAGGCTCAATTACACAACTACCTATCCTTACAATGATGGGAGATGACATAACGCACCCGATCCCGGATCTTACAGGGTATATCACTGAAGGCCAGATAGTACTGTCAAGAGAGCTTCACAGAAAAGCCATCTATCCGCCCATCAATGTGCTGCCATCGCTTTCCAGGCTAATGAACGCCGGAATCGGTCCGAAAAAGACACGGGAGGATCATAAGAGTGTCTCAGATCAGCTCTACGCAAATTACGCTGATGGACTTGATTTAAGAGGGCTTGTTGCGATTGTGGGTGAGGAGGCTCTGTCAGAAAAAGACAGGAAGCTCCTGAAATTTGCGGATTTATTTGAAGACAGGTTTGTCAGACAGAAAAAGACCGAAAATCGGACAATTGAAAAATCATTGGAGATCGGCTGGGACCTGTTGAAGACAATGCCTAAGTCATCCCTCCTGAGAATCAAATCTGAATTCAGGGATAAGTATTACGGAGAAGAGACTGAAGAATCTGGTGAGAAAAAAGGGACAGACCATAGAGCGGCACCAATGGGAAAACCAGATACTGAACTCGAGGATAAGAAAAAAAAGTAATGTAAATTTTTATCAAAATTCAACTAGATAATAAGAGAATGGAAGTAAAACCAACAAGATCAGAGCTCATGAAGCTGAAGAATAAGATCAAGCTAGCCAAATCAGGCCATAAGCTCCTTAAAAAAAAAAGAGACGGACTGATACTTGAATTCTTTGAGATAATCAAGAAGACAAAATCAGTACGGCAGGAGATGTCCGACCAATATAAGAAAGCAAAGGACCAGCTAACAATCGCGCGCGTGAATGAAGGGGATTATGCAATAAGATCAATTGCCCTTTCAAGACTCACAGAACCTGAGATTGAGCTTGAGACAAAGAACATAATGGGAGTTGTCCTTCCGAAGATAACGAGCAATATTGAGGAGCGGAGTTCTGATGTTCGTGAGTTTGGATTCTTATCCCGTTCTATAGGTGTAATGGAAGCTACTCAGAGCTACCAGACAGTGCTTGAGTATATCCTCCTTGTTGCAGAGATTGAGACTGGTCTAAAGAGGCTCCTTGATGAGATAGAAAGGACAAAAAGGAGAGCGAATGCCCTTGAATATGATATCATTCCCAAGCTTGAAAAACTTAAATCCTTTATTGAGCTTAGGCTTGAAGAGCAGGAAAGGGAGACAATATTCAGGACAAAGAAGATCAAGAAGAAGAAAAAGCAATAGTTTGGATTAATTATATTTTTACTTTTTTTGCAGATATTATATGATATGTTAAATCAAAATAATTTATTGAAATTCATGATGGATACTTGTTATAAATGTTGCATTTATACATAAAACCACTAAAGAGTGATAAAAATAGAAATATTTATAAATTTCCTCATAATATAGGTTATTATGACTGATAATATTTATACGAACCATGAAAATTTTTTAACAGCATTAGAATCACATGTGCCTATTGGGAGGCTGATGACATTCAGTGAATCATATGCAAAAAATAAAAGTTATGATGCTGTTCTAGAAGCACTGGGGGTTGTTGATGAGGATGGGAATACACATAGGTTTGCATCGATGTATGCACCAGCAATTGATAAAGTACCACCTTTTGAATTGGATCAAATATATCCTGAATTTAAGCTTCATATATCAAGTGATGGATTAGTAAGTCTCGTTCTTGGTACTAAGAATATTGTACCAGATCAGGAAAAGGAAGGATACAGGAAGCCATACCTCAATCAAAAGGAATATTCTTCATTCACGAAAAGGCTTGCACGCATAGAAAAAAAAATGAGATTGGATGAGGGTGATGGATATATTCAGACTACAGAAAATACTATTAGTTTTATATATATTGCAGACAGATTTACCGAAGAAATTCGAAAACCCTATGAACAATGGATCAGTGATGTCACAAAAACACAAGAATCTATATTGGAGCCTATGGAAACCTCATATAAAACAGTGAATATGAGAGACACAGAGTACATTGAAATAAAAGTCAAAGGCAAAGAAATGAAATCTAGAAAACTTGAGTTTGTGTTTTACTATCCAACATTTGATGGTAATGATGTATTTCCTTCTGAAATCAAAGCAAAAATCAAAAGCATGGAAGATGGTGGAATCCTAAAGTCTAAGGATTCAATTGAAAAATTTCTAGATTAAGGTTTCTCATCTAAAACTTGAATCCTCAAGCGGTTCTTTCAGGCTGACGTAATATCTTTTTGGTCTAGGTCTGCTGTTCTCTTTAATGACCTCATGGATGCTGTTCTCAACATCCTGCCTAGGCCAATGGGCAAGCTCAGAATAGATCTTTTCTTCAGTGTATTTTTCACTGTTGACAAAGAACCTTACAAGCTTCAATCTTTCGAGTGATGTTGGGTTGTCCTTGACCTTTATCTCATGCATCTTTCGTTTTACAGTATTGTCAGCCATTATATTTCATTTAAGGTGATGCAGATTAATAAAACTTACTGTTTTGGGGTGATGTCAAGTTATGTGAGATATAAAAATATTTTTCATTGGCGCAGGTTGGGGTGGGGGATGCCCCATCGGGGTACCCCGACGAGGAGCTTAATTTGCAACGCAAATTAAAGTTTGCCAAATTTACCTTCGGCAAATTAAGCAAACTTTGCGACGACTGCTGCCATGAAATGAAAAATACTAATATTAATAATAGAAGTTCTAATCACAGAATAGTTGACATCACCTCTTCATCAATCAACTTTATTAATCAAAATATTTTTCTAAAATTTCATCATGCCCTTTGAACTGGATAAAAAAAACGCAATGGAAAAAATACATTCTCTTGATAACTCCAGGGCCGGAAAGATTGACGGAGAGATAAGAGAGCTTGTATCGTACATAAATTCACTTCCTGATTTCTATACTACAAGTTCCTGTTCCGGAAGGATAATGGTGATTGGAAAGGATGAATCAACAAGGAAAAACCAGGTCAAATGGCTGCTTGCCAGCCATAGTCCGGTCGAATTGAGTGATGTGCTGGAATGCCTGCAAGAACTGCCGGAAGAAGATGTATGGCTGAGGATGGAAGCTCCCATCATCCATATCTGTGCCAGAGATATCTATAGGGCAATTGAACTCCTAAAACTGGCAAATCAGGCAGGATTCAGGAGAGCCGGAATAATTTCTCTTGGAAAAAGGATTATTGTTGAGATTTTTTCAACAGAAAGGCTTGATGTACCGATTGCATCGGATTCTAAGCTGTTGATCCCGACTGAATATTTAGGACATATTGTTAACACTGCAAACAATAAACTTAAAAATTCAAGAAAAAAATTAAAAAAAATATATCTACTTCTTAAGAAGCATTGCAAATAGTATCAGAATCAATACAATTACAATGATTATTCCTAATACCAGAAGCAGGACATACATATTTGAGCTAGGTGTTTTTACTATATCCTCTGTCCTGCCTGGCTGACCATAGATGACATCCTGTGTAGGTGGTATGTATTCAACTACTACATCACCGGAGGTTGTATCATCCGGATAATCAGGATAATTGTCTACGGGTGTGGCAGGAGCTGTTGAGCATTCCCTTACAGTTATCTTCTCAGATACCCTGTCAGTCTCTTCATCATCATCATAGAATGCGATGATGTCAAAATAATAGCTGCCTGGCTTTGTATCTTTTGGAAGATTGATGCTGAATGTCTTTCTGATATCATCTCCGGAATCAAGATCAATCCTGTTCACTGTCTCAAGGATATCCAATTTATCCTGCACAATGTCCAAGGTCACCTTGCTCTCGTCTTTTTTTCCTGTATTCTCAAGAGTCACTTCAACAGAGACATAAGTCTCATCACAGTCAAGAGTAGTTGGACTGAATTCATAGTTTGTAATTGTTATCTCATGTGATTCTTTGGTTATCTCAAAAGTGACTTCTCTTCGCTCACCGTGCAAAGCACCATTGTCGTCTTCTCCAATAACATAGACATACAGGTCATAATTGCCGTCATCTGCGTCACTTTCAATTGAGAATGTGACAGTGTCTTCATCAGTGTCATCTGAATTGAGATCGCCGAAATTGAAATCTTCATCAACATCCAGATCATCGACCTGTACATTTGCTTCGATGTCATTGATGTCACAGTCTCTGCTTTCATCTTCGCAGTCGCCGCTTGTTGGGAACTGATTCTCAATCCTCAATAGCACATCAATATCATCATTTGGTTTTATCTCTTCATTGACATCGTCGCCGTCAGAGACAGAATCTCCTGCAACATACAGCTTTTTTATGACAAGCAGGTTCTCTGCCTGCATCTTGAGTGCTGCCTGTGCAGAGACTCCCTGTGCATTTGATGTTCCTGTCACAGTCATAGTAGCAAAAGAATGCACTATACGTGTGCCGTCATCGTCTACAGCATCCAGGTCTTCTGGGACAAAAGCTTTAGCTGTAACAATGGCTTCACCACCAGCAACAAGACTGGTTGGGACTCCTGTGAAATTCAGCCTGAATTTTGAATCTGCATTTGTTGCCAGATTGATTCCGCTGATCAGTGCGTCTCCGGTATTCTTTATCCTGAAGGTCTTTGTTACTGTTGTTATCCTTCTCTGGTCTTCTCCGCCGAAAAATACTTCCTCGACAGTCATGCCTGTCTGGCCGACGTTGGCGACGGTCACTTTGAATGACTCAGAATCTGATGAATTGCCGTCAGTTGCTGTGATTTCAACGAAATGGTCTCCTGATTCTGTAAAGCCAGGCGTATAGGTGTATATCGCTGAGACATCGCTATTTTTTGTTATAGTCCCTGGTCCGGATGCTACAACAAAGGTTGTTGTGCCATCATCAGGAAGAGATGCTGTCACAGTAAATTGGAGAGTCTCACCTTCATTTACAGACTTATCTCCGATTGCTGTGAGTATTGGTGCTGCAAGAGCAAATACGCTCAGCATACATGCAATAAAAATATACAATAGTGCTTTTTTCATTCTTAGCTACCTCCTCTAAAACATTAAACCTATGACTCTTGACTTAAGATTATTTTTTAAGCTTTTGAGCAATTGCACCTTTTTAGTCTTAGGATATTTTAAATCAATTCGACAACTGTAGAAGTATCCGTGTCTTTTATATATATCTCGA
>JAHIYL010000250.1 GCA_018815145.1 Nanobdellota archaeon
ATAAAAATTTAATTTTTAGATTTCTTTTTCTTCTGAGATACCACTTTCTCGGTGGTCAGAAGCTGTATCTTATTTGGATCTCTTTTTATCTCTTTTATTATTGTTGCCGGACCTATGATGGTGAATCCTTCACGGTCTCCAAGCATCATCCGGATCATAATCTTTTTTATCTTCTTAAAAAAATCCTTTGTCTTTTTGTCGGGATATATGACTGAAAGCTCAATACCTGAAAATTTCTCATCAATCGACTCCATTGTCTTTTCAATGAGCTTTGTCTCTTCTTCTTTCTTGAGCCTTCCTTCAAGAAGGACTATCTTCTCTTCCATTGCAAGAGCTAGTAATTTTTTGATCCTCTTTTCAGAATCCAAGTCCGCAATATCATTGTACGGCACAAATTGCAATGTTAGCATTGTTCACCTCTTTTTGTACTATCATCCTGCCATATCAAGCAGTTTTTCATAAAATTCATCCATTCCATTTCCATATTTTGCTGAAATCCCTACAATATCATATTGCGGGAAAGCAGATTTTATTTTCTTGATGTCTGCCTTTTTAAGGTCCACCTTGTTTGCAACCAATAATACAGGGATATTTCTTGCCTGAAGATTGCCGATTATTGTGATATTGACCTGTGAATATGGGTCCTTTGTTGCATCAAGCACAACAATGACAGTGTCCATATCATCAAGCCATTTGATTGCGTCAATGATGCCTTTTGTTGCTTCTTTTGCTCTGTTCTTTGCATCCTTTTCGTCCATGTATTTCATGAAATCTTCGTAATCGATCTTTGTTGCGATTCCGGGAGTATCCACCAGGCTAAGAGTCAATTCTTTGCCTTTGGCTTTAATTGTGATCTGCTCTTTTATCTGTATCTCACGTGTCTCATGGGCAATCTCAGAGACATTTCCCATATCTTCGCCCAGCCAATCCTGGCATATCCTGTTTGCAAGTGTTGTTTTCCCGCCATTGGGCGGACCATAAAGACCCAACTTAACCTGTTTTTTCTTTCTGAATAGGTTATTGAAGAATCTATTGAAGAATTTTGAAATTACGTCAAACATACATAAATTAATTCTTTGAATAGTATATATACTTTTTGGTTTTTTGTTATTGAGAAATGGGGAATGGAATTAAATAATCAAGTGATGAGAATTGTACTTATTTCTTCAATATTCTTAAAATGATTGTCTTTTGTCACAAGAATCAGATTATGTTCTTTTGCCTGGGCTGCTATAATAAGGTCTGCCAGCGGAATATGGACACCTTTTTTTTCATTTGAATATTTTAGTTCTGCTATGTATTCAGCTGTTTTTGCATCAGCTTTTAGGATATTGTATTTTTTCAATTTTGACAGGATCTTCTGCTGGTTTTCATAAGATTTGTTCTTGATCCCAACCAAATATTCAAAATAGGTTATGAAACTGATTGCAGCATTTTCAGGATGGGTTTTACTTAATTCTTTGATTGAGAATATTGTTTTATCAATTCTGTTATCAATATCTATCAGGGTCGAGGTGTCAAGCATTAATCCCATTTTATGTCCCTATAACCATAGTCACTGCGCATCTCCTTAACCAGTATTTTGATTTTATCTGCGTCTTTATCACTCAATAGTTTTTCTCCATTAAGGATATCATCCCAAAATTTTTTTGCTTTTCGCTCTTTATAGAATTTAACAAGATCTGAAAAGAAATCTCCCATGTTTTTGTTGTTTTCAGCAGCCATAGATTTGAATTCAGCCCATGATGTATTGTCTACTCCTTTGATTGTTTTGACTTCTGACATTATAAAGGTAACAAAGTATTACTTGTATTTAAATATTACTTTTTTCGTAACTTCGCTACGAAAAAACCTTCTGTATCATTATCCTGAGGAGAGAGCCTCAAACATTTAGAAACATCCTTATGATACTTCTCACCCCTATATTCGGTGAATGCCGCTGTCCTTTTCAGTGGCAATTCAATATCTTCTAATCTTGCATCATCAAAAGTGTCCAGAAGATGTGAGACTATTCCTTCATTTTCAATTGGTTCGACAGAGCATGTTGAATAAACCATGACAGCTCCGGGTTTAAGGATTGAAAACCCTATCTCTATCAACTTTTTCTGGGTTGACGCCAGCCTCTCTACCATTGTCTCATTCCATATCCTGAGAGTCTTGATGCTCTTTCTGATAGTGCCTGTCCCTGAGCAAGGCGCATCAACAAGGATCTTGTCAAACCTTAGGCTTGATTTTGCAAACCATTGGCCGAACATCAGTGTCATGATAGTGTTTGTTAGACCCATCCTCTGGACATTTACACCTAACGATTTCAGCCGGTCTCCTTTGAAATCATTTGCAATCAGTATGCCTTTGTTTTCCATGTACTGGGCTATCTGTGTTGATTTTGAACCCGGTGCAGCGCACATATCCAGCACAAGCTCTCCGGGTTTTGGCTGCAGTACAACAGGTGGTATCAAAGATGCTGCTTCCTGGACATAGAAGTAACCCAGCAAAAATTCCCTGGTGCAGCCGATATCTCTTCTGCCAGTTTTATGACTTATCCAGAAACCCTCTTTACACCAAGGCACCTGTTCCAGCATCCAGCCTTTTGATTCAAGGCTCTTTTTTACTTTTGCTATGCTTGCCTTGACAGTATTGACCCGGATTGACCTTCTGAGATATGTAAGGGAAAATTTCATGAACTCATCATAATTGTCCCTGAATATTTCTCTGAAATGCTTCTCGAACTTAGGTTTTATCTCAAAATCCTGTGATGAGCCTGCAATCTTTACCATGTCTGCCATAGATAATGAGATTTATGTCTGTTCTTATATTATTTTTGTAAACACTCATTAAATATTATCAGTAAAAAGCAAAAATTTTCTTCTATTGATTCATCAGCAGAATGTCTACAACGGCTTATCCAGTTTTGTTGATTCTTTTCCGATTCTTTTGAAAAGTTCCACCCAGAAATATTCGATGCTATACTTAAAGCCGTTCTTTTTCCAGAAATTCAGTATCACTATCCAGATCAGGACATTGATACCTCCAAATGCAAGGCTTGCTTCGATTGTCTGATTCCAGCCTGGTGCTAATGCAGTTGCAGCTATTCTTAGCAGTTCTGAAAGTGCTGTTTCCAGAAGATAGATGGTAAGACTGACCCTGCTGAACCATGAAATGAAATTTGGCCTTTTGAACAATTTTGGAAATTTATTTGACAATAGGAGTCCTGATATGAGAATCAATATGAATATTCCCAGTTCAAGCTGTGTCTTGAAATACCAAAAAAAATCAGGAGTAGAAATTGTCTTTTCAAAGTTCATGCTTCCTACAAGACCAAACACCAAAAAGAAAAATCCGACAGGTATCATGACTTTTTTCATAAGGCTAAATCTTTTTCTATAGAACATCAATGCTGCTGCAGAGGAAAACAGTCCATATGCCATATACGGAAGCAAGGGATAAGGATTTGCAAGAAAAAAACTCAAGAACCCGGCACCAAGATAATTTCCAGCTTCGAGTGAGATAATAAATAGGCTGTGAAGGGGAATCCTTACAAATGAGAAAAGCATGATGAAAAATCCTGATGACAACAAGATAAGATAATTTCTTTTTTCTTTGTCAATGCCATTTTTTTTAAAGAGTTGTCTAAATATTAAGGATATTGCAATCAGGTTCAGTCCGATTGTTGACAGAGAAGAGCCTTCAAAAAATTTTGAGATATGCGGGAAAGTGATGTGCATGTTTCTTAATGAGGCAGCTATCAATGTCATGTTCGGCTGATTGTTCACAAAATCATTTGCCCATCTTCCGAAGATAACATTCAGGAGATAGTGGAAAACCAGGAGCAACGCACCGGCAATGATCAAATATCTATAATGTGGAGTATTTTTTTTTTCACCGGCTCTTTTGGTAAGCATCAATGTATTGACAAATCCGGAATACACGATAAGGATTCCTCCCCAAAGCACAAGGAAGCTTATGAGCACAACACTAATGGGAGGATCTGAAAAATCAATCAGGTGTATATTTGCAAAATTATAGACTGATGTGTGGAAGAATACAACAAACATCATAGCTATGCCTCTGAATATGTCCAACAAATTATTTCTTTTTGTCATTTTATATCTTTTATATTACAGACTATCCTTATCAATTTATTTGATCTTTTGTTTGATCTTGGCTCTCCAAAAATTACCTTAACATCAGGTTTCTTGCATCCGTATCCGTTGAAGACATCTCTTATGGCATCAGTCAATTTGTTTTTGATTTTTTCTTTGTCTCCCTTATTGTTAAGTTTTATCCTTAATGTGACTTTTGTGAAACCTTCCTGGATTGCCTGGAAATCAACAATGTCGTCAGAAGCTGTGATAATTGCCCTGGAGATATAATCCTGATATATAAAGTGTTTTTTCCGGTCATTTTTTCTGATGCCCCAGAAAAGATCATTTGCTCTGCCATGAATATGTTCTATTACTCGGAAATTTGAGCCGCAGCTACATTTTTTTGTGCTCAATGTCAATATGTCATTGAGGTCATACCGTATTATCGGCTGTGATGTCTTATGAAGATCAGTGACCAAAAGCCTGTAGCAAGGCTTTCCATCCGGAGTTGGTTTTCCATCCTGGTTAAAAAGCTCAAAAAATACAATATCCTCATTGATATGCAGATTTCCCTTGTTGCAGGTCATGGCATAGCTGCCTTCACTGCCCTGATATATCTGATAGACTTTGCATCTGAATTTTGATTCAATGTATTCTTTTGCATCGGGGTAGAGCACTTCTGCATATGAATACAGAATCTTAGGTTTGATATCCAGTTTTTTATTTGAATAACCCTCTGCAATCAATTTGAGCATGCTGGGTGGTGCTGAGATGACATTTGGATCCAGTTTCTCGAGCCTGTCATATATTGTCTCAATAGGTTGCAGCTGATTTATGTACGTCAGTTTATTTCCAAATTTATTATAATTGAATGCAGGGGAACTTACCCGGAGGATAAAAGCACAGTTCAGTTTCTCTTTTTTTGGCAGGACAATCCTTGAGACATACATTGCTTTGAGATACCTTTCTTCAGCCTGTGTGGTTATTACGATACCCTTATTGCCGGATGTGCCTGATGACATACCAATATTGATGCCCTTATACCTTTTTGAATAATCCTTTTTCTTTTCTACATCAAGCGCAAAATCTATCATATCTTCCTTATTTAGCCCAAGAGTGTTGTATTGGGACAGGTTCTGCATCATGATCGCTTTATCTACGTGCGGCAGGGAAGAGAAATCATCAAGATCATATGCTTTGTAATGCTCTCTAAAAAATTCAGATCCATCTATCGCTTTTTTCACAATCCATCTGGCTCTCTTCATCTGGTATCTTTTGATATCATTGGATGACCAGTTCCTGAACCGATATTTGGATAATAAATAGAAAAGAATGAATGATCTTTCACCAAGTTCCATCATAGATTGTTTGTTGGATAACTATATAAAACTTATTTTGTTGTTGGACAGGATCAATTGCCTTTCAGATTACCTGGAGCACCAGGGTAAGTATAATGCATACGATTCCTGCAACCATCATCCTGAAGCTTCCCTTTATCAGGCTACCTTTTGATATCTTGCCGAGGAATGCACCAAGGAGTGCGAGCAGAGCAAATGCAATAACAAGTGAAATTATATAGGCTAATTTGATTGATTCTCTGCTTACCATAAAGAAAGGGATGATGACTATCATTGAAGATAGGAATGGGCTCAGGCCGTCGATTGCTGTGATGACTTTTGTTGCGAATTTTGCTGCCTTCTCAATGCTAGTGTTCTTCATCTTTTTGAGGATCACTTTTTCAAGCTCACGGATCTCCTTTATCCGTTCTGCCTTTTCTGTGTAATATGCACCCCATGCGCCTGAGACACCCATGGCGATCGATGCACCGATCCCTGTCTTTATGACTATTATCGGATCCTTGATACCTGCATACATGCTGCCGAGGATGATTCCCATGATTGTAAGTATCCCATCAAAGGAATTGTTGGCAAACACTCTTCTTCCTATGTCTCCAATATGGGCTATCTTATCGTACTTCTTGTATTTTTTCCAGAATTTCTTAAAAAGCATTTTCAATGAGGTGAATCCTGATGCGTATCTACTTCATCAACCATCTCTTTTCCTGAGGATACTTTGTCAATTGAGTGGATGCTGCCCCCTATCTCATCAATCTTGTTGGATATCTGCTCATAAGGGATGCTTGGTCCTTCGATAGTCACTTTGACATTCTCTACTTTGCTGTCGATCTCATACACAGTCACATCAACACCTGAAACTCCCTCCACATCACTGAGAGATGAGGCTAGTTCAAGGATCGATGGTTGGTGCGGCTTTAATATGTCTAGAACAACTCTTCTGATTTTTCCCATTTCTATTGGTTCACCTTTAGATATTGTTAAATGCCCAAAGTTTAAAAAATTTATGGAAAATGCTGCTGGGAAGAAATAATTCTAGTTAGTAAATGGCATATCTATACTTCCTTCACCATATAAACTCCTTCTTTCTTATATCCAAGCTTCCTATAGTAATCCCTGACACCAACACCTGATATTACAACAATCTTGTCTTTTCCATGCTTTTTGGCAATCTTTTCAGCTTCTTCTAAAAGCAGCTTTCCATATCCCTTGTGCTGGACTTTCCCTGTTTTTCCGAGCTTCTCAGCTTCACCATAGACATGTAGCTCCCTGATCAAGGCAGTCTTGTTAGTTATCTCTTTTCTAAGCTCCTGTGAAGGGAATCTTAATCTGCAAAATCCGAACAGTATATCTTTTTTTACATCCTCAATAGAGATGAAATACTCCTTTCCTTTGTTTGCATCATATTCCTGGACAATAATTTCCAATTCTTTGCTTGTCCTGCCTTTTGGCTCTCTGCATCTGATGCAGCAGCACTTCACTCCTTTTTTCCCCATCAGTTCATGCACATACTGGCGAAGATTTGTCCTGTCTACACCTGCTTCAGTCACTTCAGTTGGGATGTCCCGCTGGACCCGCATCACCCTTATCCACTTTTTCATATGCTTCTTGAACTCAGTTATGAGAATTGCTGCTTCATCGGTTGTGATAGGTGTGAATCTCTTGTTTTTCCATTCATCATATAGCTTTGTTCCCTTGAGCACCATTGCAGGGTATATTTTCAGCATATCAGGCCGGAAATTCTCATCATCAAGAATCTGTTTCATCATTTTCAGGTCATCTTTAGCACCCGGAAGGCCGGGCATTACATGATAGTTTATCTTGAATCCAAGATCCTTCAGTATTCTGGTTGAATCAATAGAATCCTGTACAGAATGCCCTCTGTGAATCAGTTCAAGAACATTATCATCGGTTGTCTGTACACCGAGCTCAACCCTGGTGGTGCCAAACTTCAGGAGCTCATTTGCGTGCTCCAGCATCGCATAATCCGGCCGGGTCTCAATAGTCAGTCCCACGCATCTGATGTGCGACTTTTCATTTTTTTTCTGTTCTTTGGCAATGCTGCAGATAATATCTTTTTTTAATTTAAGGATTCTTTTTTGGACTCTCTTTGTTCTTTTTGGATCTGTTATGTTACCTGGCAGCTCAAAGAATCTTCTGAATTTCCTAAGATCAAACTCAGGTGTAAAAAAATAATCTGAAAAATCATTTAATGCTTTGAATGTGTTTACAATAAAATCTTTTTTATACTCTTTTTCATATGAAGGGAATGTGCCTCCCATGATTATGAGCTCCACTTTTTCAGGATTCTGGCCAAGGACCATGTACTGCTCAAGCCTATTCCATATCTGGAGGTATGGGTCGAAATTATTCCTTATCCCCCTCATTGTTGCAGGTTCTCTGCCTGTATAGGATTGAGGGATGTCACCAAATGCGCTGTCCGGCCCTCCGGGACACATGATGCATGGCCCGACTCCTGATTTTGCATGAGGACATAGTTTTGGCATTGTCATTATTGATATCACAGCAACACCTGAACCTGTACGCGTAGGTTTTGTCATCAGTTTTTTTTTCAGGCTATAGTATTCCTTATTGCTGCAGTGCATAAGAATCTCGATGTTTGTGGGTATCTTTCTGAGGTTGAATTTTTTTGAGAGCTTTGTCTTCAGTTTGTTGAGTTCATCAATAGAAAGTTTTTTCTCTTTCAAAATATCAAATATTTCCTTATAAAAAGTGCTCATAATAAGGATGAAATTCAGGAAATAATAAAAAAGTAGTGAAAAAAATGGATAAGATGATAGGATTTTTACAAAAAAAATCCGTCGCTGTCATTATGATGGTGATGGTATAATAATTCAAAAAAAATTTAAAATAAAAATTAATCCTCTATTCTGTCTGCTTCAATCCAACCGCTTTCATAAGCTCTCCAACAACCAATACGCTGGATGAGACAAGGACTATCAATCCCCAGTCTGCAAAGCTCAGTACTGCTGTCCTAAAGAACTGTGCAAAGAATGGTATATAGATTACTCCAAGCTGCAGTACAATTGAGGTGAGTATCGCAATTATCAGCCATCTGTTGGAGAATATACCTACCTTGAATACCGAATCTCTCTGGCTTCTGGCATTCAGGACATTGAACATCTGCAGCATCATGAGTGTTGTGAAAGCAATTGTCGATGCATATCTGTACTGAGTATCACTTATATCACCGCTTACCCATCCCATTGACTTCAGTGCATAGATGTACATGCATAATGTGGCTATTGTCATCACGACACCAATGATAATCATAGATATAAGCACATTCTTTTCCATTATCTTGCTGGTTGATTTTCTGGGCTTCAGACGCATGATATTTTTTTCTCCCGGATCAACAGAAAGGGCTGTTGCAGGAGCACCGTCTGTCACAAGATTTATCCAAAGAAGCTGAGGGACAGTCACCGGAAGCTTCAGACCGACAACAAGAGATACCAATGCCACCAATACTTCGCCGATGTTGCTGGAAAGAAGATATACAACAAATTTCCTGATATTATCAAAGATCGTCCTTCCTTCTTCAACAGCATTGACTATACTTGTGAAATTATCATCTGTCAATACCATATCAGAGGCTTCTTTGGCAACATCAGTGCCTGTTATTCCCATTGATATTCCAATATCTGATTTTTTCAGTGCAGGTGCATCATTCACTCCGTCGCCAGTCATTGCAACCACATGTGCCTTTTTTTGGAGAGCCTCCACAATCCTCATCTTATCTTCAGGATTGACCCGGGCGTATATCCCTATGTTCTCGACCTCCTTGTCAAGATTGATCTTCTTCAATTCCTCTCCAGTGATTGCTTTGCCTACAATACCCAGCTCATCTGCAATCGCTTTTGCTGTTGTTATGAAATCACCTGTTATCATTACGACCTTTATGCCTGCATCCTTGCACTTGGCAATAGAGTCTTTCACTTCTTTTCTTGGCGGATCTATCATGCCCTGCAGACCGACAAATACAAGATCCTTTTCCCAATCCTCCCTCTTTTCGCTCTTGACTTCCTTGTATGCAAAGCCCAGGACCCTGAGCGCATTGTTACCGAAGTCCTCAATCGCCTTGTTGATCCTTTTCCTGTCTGCATCATTCAGATGGATCATCTTTCCCTTAAGTATCAATCTGGTACATGATTTCATCAGGATATCAGGTGCACCTTTGACATATGCATATTTTTTGCCTTCAATCTCATGAAGGGTTGTCATCATTTTCCTCTGAGAATTAAAAGGTATCTCATCAACCCTCATGTTCCTTTCCATAAAAGTCTCGTCGATGCCATGCTTTCTTGCAGAGACAAGCAAGGCACCTTCTGTAGGATCGCCCATAATCTTGTATTCATTATCTTTCTTCTCCAGCTTGGAATCATTGTTGAGCGCACCGATCTGCATCAGAAGCTCAAGATCTTCAGTGTTTTTTGAGAATTCACCTGTTGGGTCATAGCCTGAACCTGCGACATCTATCTCCTCATGGTCAACATAGACTTTTTTGACTGTCATCTCATTGTGCGTGAGTGTCCCTGTCTTATCAGAACATATGACTGTTGTGCAGCCAAGAGTCTCAACAGAAGGAAGTCTTCTTATCAATGCATGCCTCTTGATCATCCTCCTGACTCCGAGTGATAGTGATATTGTGACCACTGCCGGCAGCCCTTCCGGCACTGCAGCGACAGCAAGTCCGATTGCAAAGATGAATGATTTGATGATCGATTCACCTCTTACAATGTCCATCGCAAATATGACAACACAGATACCGAGGACAAGCTTTGTCAGGAATTTTCCCAGATGTTCAATATTCTTCTGCAGCGGTGTCATTTCATCTTCTGCTTCCTGGATAAGCTTTGCTATGTGGCCAATCTCTGTTGTCATGCCTGTATTGACGACGATTGCTTTTCCTTTCCCGTTTGTAATGGCTGTACCTGAAAAGACCATGTTTTTCCGATCTCCGAGCGGAAGTTCTTTATTATAGACTGAAAGCTCTTTTTTCACAGGGAGTGATTCTCCTGTAAGAGCTGCCTCTTGTGTATTCAATTCTATTGCTTCAAACAGCCTGGAATCAGCAGGTATCCTTTCACCTTCTGACAGAATCAGGATATCTCCGGGCACAAGTGCTCGTGCTTCTATCTCTGTCTGCCTTCCGTCTCTCAGGACCATTGCTTTGAGTGAGGAAAGCTTTTTTAATGCTTCAATGGATTTCTGCGCATTGAATTCAGTGAAGAAACCGATGACTGAATTCAGTATGAGGATGCAGCCTATGACTATAGCCTCAACAAAATGGGAAAGCAGGCTGCTTGTTGAGTCATGCAGGAACTCATAATATCCGACACCGCTTGAGACAATTGTTGCAAATATCAGGATTATCACAAGCGGATCCTTGAATTGCCCTATGAAAATCTGAAAAGGAGATATCTTCTTTTTCTCGGCAATCTCATTAAAACCATATTTTTCAAGCCGCTTTTCTGCTTCTTCGCTTGTCAGCCCTTTGTCAGTAGAATTCAGATTTTTGTAGACTTCAGTAAGTTTTTGCCGATAAAATTCCATTATGCATCCCCCTTTTTACAATGTAAACAAAATTGGAAGAGCATATAAATTTTTTGGAAAAAAAAGGTTTTGCAGCAAAGATGACAGTGTTCTACTTTCTCCTATTCTTGAACAATCTGTCTTTTAATCCAAAAAGAAAACCAAATGAACCGGACCTACTTGCCGGCTGAGGCGGAGAATTAGTTAAAGTGGAGTTATCTTCAATACGATCCTTGTTTTCAATCCTCTGAAGATCATTCCCATTATTTTCTTTGTCACAATTTATTATTTCCTGGTTCCTGTAGTAGTCGAGCGTCTCAAGGACGATCTCAAGCTCGTTTATGGCTCCAAATATCTGATGCTGTTTCTCGATGTCCAGATTAGACTCATTGTTCTTCATCAATGATATTAATTCTATCTTCCTTTTTTCAAGTGTCTTATGCAGTTCAGATATTACCATTTTGTGCGTTACCATATTGAATTATTCATTTTTATTTATTAATCTTTGGTTTTTGAAAAAGTAAGATGAAAAGAGTTATATTATTTCAACAGTAAATTCTGCATTTCCTATATGGTTGTCTTCTGAATCTTCAACAGAGAAGCTATATCTGCATGTTCCTTCTGATTTGCTGTTTGTCTTTATTACAATAGGGATTGCCTTTGTTTCTCCTGCCAGGACCCCAAATTCATCAACAAAGTCAAACTCAGCAATACATGTCGATTTTTTATCAAGAGGTATAGGTCGTTCTCCATTTATGTGAATATCTCTTTTTGATTCTGGATTATTTATAATTATCATGTTAAGTTCAGAATCTGATTGTCTCATATATATTTTATTGTACAAAGCCATGACACTTGATTTGTCTTGATTATTAGTTTCAATAATAAAAGGGGTGATGCATTTTTCATTATCATAACAATAATTGCTGTGAATTGTATTGAATATGAGTTTAGCTAGTTTCTTTTCCTGTATCTTGAACCTGATGGCTTTGCTCAAATCACTTTCCGGGAAGTTTTTGGATTGTGCCAGTTGTGAAGACTCAAAATTATATCTTTGTAAAAGTTGTTCTGAGTCAATATATGCAATTTCATCAAGATTAAATAATGGAGATAGAAACTTATAGTATGGTTGATGTTTTATGAAATCCATTTCTGAGCCATAATAAAAATAAGTTTTTTCGAGCCATTCATCATCTTTTGAATCCAGATAATTTTTATTCAATTCATAAAACTTATAGTATATCTCTGCATTGTAGATATTTTCAGATAATTTTATTCTTATTTCGTCATTATTCAGTTTCTGTAGTGTTTTCCATTCTTTGTTCATATGATTAATTTCATTCACTACTTCAAGTTTTTCTCTTAACATCTGCTGTTCTTGTGTGAATAATTTGAGAAATGGTTTTATATTGAATGTCTTTTTTATCAGATCAAAAAAAGAAGAAGGCCTTATTTCAGAATCTTTTCTTTTGATTACAAAATCTTCAACATCATTGTACTTCTCATCAAGCTCTTTTCCTATTTTTGTCTGTAGAAGTTCATCATATCCTTCTTGAAAAATCAATATTGAATTTTCAGGGCTATATAATGTATGTGGGGCAAGATACATTACAAGTGTATCTTCATCATCTGCACCAAG
>JAHIYL010000251.1 GCA_018815145.1 Nanobdellota archaeon
CGGGAATTTAAATCGAATTTCAAATTTCAGTTATTCCTTTATGGTTTGTATTCGCAGCAGAGCTGCGGGGTATTAAACCAATAAAGTAATAAAATCAATTATCTCTAAACTATAATCCCAATATCAAAAATGAAGGCTATGTTAATCGATTGCTACAGGGCAAGAGATAGGATAGTCCTATGGCTCAAGACACCTGAAAAAGACATCAGATTAGAAAGGTTATACACAATCTCTATCTATCTTGAATACTCAAAACTTGCTGAATCTATATTGGAAAAACTCAATCTAATAGGTGAATTAACAACAAGATCCACATACAGGGGAGAACAAAAAAAAGTATATTCAGTAAAGATAACTGGAATAGCTAGTTTTGAGAGAATTGTAAAAACAATAGAAAAACAGGCAAAATATAAGCTTATGATGTACAATGCTGATATCCCTCCTGAACAGATGTTTTTGTATGAGAACAGACTAAAGCCATTCACATTTGTGGAGTTGCAGGGAAAAGATATTCTTCCACTGGATATAGAGGCAGGGATCCCACTGAAAAGAATGGCAATTGAACTGATGCCTGAAAAAGATATACGTATAGACCCAGACTGTCCACTTAGATGGATCTCGATCAATGACAGGAAAATGACAGGAAATGAAAAAGCGATTCTTTCAGAATTTTCACAGAGATTCTATTCAGATGATCCGGATGTCCTGTTGATGGAAAATGCATTCTCGCGCCTGCCCTATCTATCATCAAGATTGGAGCATCACAACATACATTGTCCTTTGCATAGATGGGACCAAAGGAAAATAAAGAAAAAAGGCGGAAAAGCTTTTTTCAGCTATGGCAGGGTAGTGTACAGGGATTATGCAGTCAGGCTGAACGGACGGTTCCTTGTTGACAGCAGCACTGCAATAGGAAGTGAATGCAATATTGAAGGCATTGTCGAGCTTTCCCAGCTCACAGGGACCAGGTTCCAGCAGGTTGCCAGCAGAAGCTTTGGCGCATCATTCCAGTCAGCTCTTGTGTATGAGTTTGTAAAAAAGAATTATCTTGTGCCTTTCAAAGAAAAGCCTGTAGATATGCCTGTCAGCATGCATACCCTGATGAAATTCGACAGGGTCGGCCATACTTTTGACTCATTCACCGGCCTGCACCATGATGTAGCTGAGATTGATTTCTCATCACTCTTCCCCTGGATAATATTCAACTACAACATCAGCCCAGAGACACTTCTTGGAGGTGAAGGACCCTATCAGGATATCCCCGGCCTTCCATTGAAGATATCTCTGAAAAAAAAAGGAATCGTTCCTACTGCAATAAAGCCGCTTCTTGACAGGAGGATGCATTATAAGAAGAACCCGACCAGCCTGAACAAGGCCAAGATACAGGGGCTCAAATGGGTGCTTGTCACAAGCTATGGCTACCTGCGTTTCAGAGAATTCAAGCTGGGGATTGCTTCAAGCCATATGGCAATAGGTGCTTTTGCAAGAGAGATACTCCTGAAAGCAAAAACACTGTGCGAAGAAAAGGGATTTCGGATTGTGCACGGCATAGTCGATTCATTATATATACAGAAAAAAGGCATAAGTGAAAAGGATGTAAAAGATATCTGCAGGGAGATTGAGTTTGAGACAGGTGTCCCTGTCTCTTTTGAAGGACTGTTCAAATGGATAGTGTTTCTTCCAAGTGTCAATGATATAAAACGTCCTGTCCCTACAAGATATTATGGTGTATTTGCAAATGGTGAGATAAAGGCAAGAGGCATTGAAGTCCGGCAGCATGGTGTACCAAAAGTTGTGAAACTGTTCCAGAAAAAAGTGCTTGAGCTCATATCAAGGTCTGACACAAAAGAAGAGATAAAAGAGCTTTTTCCATACCTCTGCCAGCTCATAAGAAAGACTCTTTTTCTCCTTCCCACTCTTGAATCTGACATGCTCTCATCAAGTGTCCGTGTGAGTAAGACCGAATATAATAACAATATCCCGCAGAAGATTGCAGTAGATTCACTGAAAAAAAAAGGTGTCTCTGTCTATCCTGGTCAGAAGATCAAATTCATGTATGCCAAAGAAGGCACAATCCTTCCTGAGGATTACAATAAAAAAGAATCATACCCTGATATGGATAAATACAAGACTCTCCTTGTACGGGCCCTTTTTGTCGTGCTCCAGCCATTTGGCTTCACTAAAGAGGATATAAATTATCTGACAGGCTATGAGCGGCAGAGCAAGCTGAGAGAGTATGTTGGAAAAATAAATGAAAAAGCAATGAATGTAATAGAAGCTTCTTTTATACATTAAATAGAATAATTATACAGGTTCTTGCTTAAATTGAAGATATTTTCCCAATTTTTTAATAATATCATCAAAGGTAGATTGATATATCGAACCAGATTTCATAAAAACAAGTTTTTTTCCTGGTTCAATTCTTTCAAGAGGAACTGGTTTATATTGTTCTTCATCTCCCAAGGGAGTAATATTTATCTCCATATAAAATGGATTTGAAGGATTGTTGTTATGATATATTTTAGTTCTGACTATATATAACAATTCTTCATTATGAGTAATATGTTCATTTCTGAAATAAGCATCATAAGTGTTTACAAATTCAGATTCTTGAACATCTTCTCCCATGGCTTGAGCGTAAAATTCTTTTAGGAAAGTGTCAAGATTACCATATTGATTTGGAGTAATTTCTGCTTCAAAATTAGCATTAGGTATGTATAATTCAGGACGATTTATGTTGAATATTTCTTTTATTTTCTTTAATTGGGAAGGATTAATGTTTCTTGTACCTTCATTTGGAGCAGCAAAAGATAGAATAGTGTAATAATCACCTGAATGCCGTGTAACTCTAATATTTCCATCATACATTTCATTTTCTTTAGGAAGAGTTATATTGAATTCTTCTTCTGGTTCAGATACAAAATGCTTTTTTTTAAAAGTGTCAAAAATTTCTTCTTCAGGAGTTCTGTCTGATACTAACACCTCTGCAGCTCGTACAATCCTCGCTTCTATTTGGACTGGTGTAATCCCATACATAATATTAGAGAATTTACTAAATGCAGCAAAAGCTCTGCCAGAATTCCTTTGTTCTAATACAATA
>JAHIYL010000252.1 GCA_018815145.1 Nanobdellota archaeon
TATAAATGCTACATCAATATACTTTGGAAAACAAATTAACTGGAATATTACATGAATCTTATGACTATATAGTAGATGAAATTTTGGTTGACGAAAAAGTTATTGAACGAGTCTCAGAATGTGAAAAAATCACTGCAACAGACGTGCTTTATGTATTTTTAGATGAGTTGATAACACGGCTTGACGCAGATAATAGACAAAAACATCCTGCAATAATGGGTTCACCTAATTTTACTTATGTGTATAAAAAAGAAGATGCTATTAGATTTTATGAACAAATAGCAAATATTGGGATAAAAAATTTTTCAGCAATTAGTGCAGCTTACAATATGTCATTAAAAACTTTAAAAAATAGTTTTAGAGAGTATGTCCAGACATTTGGTGGCAATGATGATAAATTTGATAGTTTTTTGAAATTTGGACAAGAAGTAAATAGGAGTAATAATATTGTGTCATTACCACATTCCGATTCACTATGGTGGGCATATGGTCTAGCAAAACAAAATTCAATGGTATTGAAAAAAAATTTTTTCGAACAACATCATATACCTGAGGAAGTTGATATGGGAGAACGGTTATCTATGGATGTTGAAGATTATTTAACTGGTAGATGTCCAGCAAGTGTACAAGAATTATATCAAAATTTGGAATTTACTGAGGATGATTTAAAAGCTGAACTGGCTAGATTAGTATCTGAAACAGTCTTAAGTAAATCAGAAGGAGTAATTGTAACACCAAATCTTTATGATCCGAATCACACTAAAGTTATGAAGTTTGCGTACTCTTTAACAAACCAAAATTATCCTGTGTCTGCAGAAATATTTTTGTATGGAATGATAAATATGGTAGAGCAATCAATAGATAAAGGCACTTATGCAAGCACTACATTTACTGGACAAGAATTATTGAAAATATATCAGGATAGAGAGAATGAAAAATATGGGGAAGTGACTATTACAGATACTCATGTTCGTGAAATGATAAGCCTAATGAAAAAAGGAGATTTAGTTGCAGGTAATTACCGAAGGATTACTTTAACAGATAAGGCAATAAGAGGGTATAATTATAGAACAGACACTGATTTTCAACAGGATCTGGAAGCAGAAATGCCACTTCCGGAAGGGAGTATATATTCTGAAATTACACGAGAGCATGAAAGAATGATTAGTGAATTAGGACCTGATGTTTAGATGCTCTTGAATTGTAGTTGATTATTTCAAAAAAATTCCGACAGGGCAGTGATCAGAACCCATCACCTTGTCAAGTATGAACGCATCCTTCACTTTCTCAATCATTGCTTCAGAGACAACAAAATTATCAATACGCCAGCCGATGTTCTTTTCCCTTGCATGGAACATGTAGCTCCACCAGGTGTAGGCGTCTGTTTTGTTGGGATAGAAATGCCTGTATGTATCAACAAATCCTGATTCCAGCATCTCGGAAAATCCGCTTCTTTCTTTTATTGTGAATCCGGCATTCTTTTCATTGGCCTTTGGATTCTTAAGGTCTATCTCTCTGTGCGCAACATTCATGTCTCCGCAGAAGATGACGGGTTTTTTCTTTTCCAATTCCTTTACAAACATCAGAAAATCTTTGTTCCATCTGACCTTATACTCCAATCTTGCCAGATCGCGTTTTGCATTTGGCGCATAGACATTGACCAGATAGTAATCTTTGTATTCCACAGCAATGATCCTTCCCTCATTGTCATGCTCGATTATGCCCATATCATTCTGTACAAACAGAGGCTTGATTTTTGTGAAGACTGCTGTTCCTGAATAGCCTTTTTTTTCTGCCGAGTTCCAGTACATATAATATCCGGGAAGATGCAGTGAAACCTGATCAGGATTAGCTTTTGTCTCCTGAAGGCACAGGATATCCGGAGCTTCTTTTGTCAAAAATTCAAGAAATCCATTTTTTATACATGCCCTTATTCCATTCACATTCCATGAGATAAGTTTCATATTAGATAATTAAAAATAGGAGATAATAAAAATGTATTGGAAAGAATAAATTCAACTCATTTGTATGCATGGTCCCAATGCATTATATCTACAAAAAGAATGTGTTCCTCTTTAAGATTGACACTGAATAACATAATAAAATTATCAGTCAGATGGATTCTCTTGAACTCATTTTGTGGTGCTTTAAGGTTTTTATAAGAATTTATTGCTGTCTTGTCCTGATTTACAATCTCCATTAATTTTTTTTTGAATATCTCAGCGAGAATCTTATCTCTTTTTCCAAGCTTAATTAGTTTCTTTTTTAGCCTGTCAGTCAGATCATATTTGAACATTTTTTAATCAAGGCTTAAGATTCTATCAAGTTCCTTGTCCGTCATGCTTCTTCGCCCGTATTTTTTCATATGTGCTTCAGATATTGCATCAAGTTCTTTTAACACCATAGGATTAGGAGTTGGCTCGACATATTCAGACCCTTTTTCAATAGCGAATTTCTGAAGAGCTTCATTCCTGTTTTTAAGCCCGAATTTTCCTTTGATAACATCAAGAACCCTTGCAGTATAATCATCAAGTTCAAATCTTGCCTGTGTCATTTTATCACCTTTTATCACAAAAAGTGATTGCATTTATAAAAATAGTGAATTTACTTACAAAAAATTAAAAAAATTTGTCTTGATCAAAATTTTTTACTTGAAAATGATAAAAATAGAAAAATATATAAATAAAATCTTTATCATCCAACATATAATGGGTTTCAGAATTGAAGACATATTTGGTTGGCCAAGACTGGATAATATTGCTGAGCGATTAAATCAGGCTAATAGATTTGAACCTGATACTCTTCAGACAGCATCTGAAATTACAGATGACAGATTTGACAACAGTATATATATTCAGTTTGCTAAGATAATAAGTAGTAAATATAGACAAAACAGAAAAGAACTTGGGGAATGGTCATTTAATACTGGAGATACTGCAATATATACTACAGAGGACGGAAAAGCAATCCTCTATTTTAGCAGCAGATACCTGAATCCAATTCTTAACGATCTCAAAACATCTTATGATCAGTTAGTACAAAATGGTTGTTATAGAGTTACAGATAAGGCAAAGGAAGCTGTTATTGATTCAGATTCAACTGTGAGGATTGAACTGGATGATCTTCTTTTAGAGGATACTAATCCTGGTTCAATGGCAACATCGGGAGGAGAAAGATGGGATATCGATCCGCCAAATGACAGGAATTTTACTTCTACTATTAACATAAGTGATGATTTTTTTTATGATGATAGAACAACTCAAAACCAGAGAAATCTTTTTGAGAGGATTTTTTGCTATGAAAAGGATGTTGACACTGTCAGGCATAAATTCATGGAAAAAGGAATTAATAATATCAGGATATTCCTGCCAAATCCGGATTATATTACTGAGTTAACAAAAGACGGTTCGGCAATTGCAAGATACTGTACAATTTATAACCTTGAAGATAGAGGTGAAATTAGGTCGGGTGTGGCAGACAGCGAATTCATGTTTAGTGCAACTGAAAACCATAAATATTATGGAATAATGCGTGGTGTTTTAGAAGAACAACCAGTATAAATGGATGTATAAATCTATTATTCAATCCTATCATTCAATCTCTTTATTTTTTCTCTGAGCGCAATTGCCAGTTCAAAATCCAATCTATCAGCAGCATCCATCATCTCTTTTTCAAGGTTAATCAGCATATAAGGGATATCTTTTTTGGATATATGTTTAGTATCTTTGATGTCCACGATCTTCTCCCTCACTGGTTTAATTATTGTCTTTGGTGTGATATTATATTTTTCATTATATTCTATCTGTACTCTTCTTCTTCTTCCAGTTTCAGAGAGTGCATCTCTGATTGATTTAGTTATGTTGTCTGCGTATAGTACAACTGTGGAATTCACATTCCTTGCAGCCCGCCCTATTATCTGTATCAGGCTCCTCGCATCACGCAAAAAACCTTCTTTGTCAGCATCGAGGATTCCAATAAATCCAACTTCAGGGATATCAAGACCTTCTCTCAAAAGATTGATGCCGACCAGTACATCAAATTTTCCAAGCCTGAGCTGCCTGATTATCTCACTCCTCTCTAATGTCTCTATCTCAGAATGCAGATAGCGGGTCTTTATCTTCTGCTCTGCAAGATGGTCAGTCAATTCTTCTGCCAGTTTTTTGGTGAGTGTTGTCACAAGGACTCTGTCACCTCTCTTTACAGTCTTTTCAATTTCAGATATCAGGTCAAGTACCTGTCCCTTGACAGGACGTACTTCAACTGAAGGGTCTATAAGACCGGTTGGCCTGATGATCTGTTCCACAACCTGGGATGATATACTTTTTTCATAGTCACCTGGCGTTGCTGAGACAAAAAGGACTTTGCTTTTTTTCATATAATTCTCAAACTCATTGTATTTGAGCGGACGGTTGTCATATGCACATGGCAACCGAAAACCATAATCAACCAGATTCTTTTTCCTTGAGAGATCACCTTTATACATAGCGTGGATCTGTGGTATGGTCTGATGGCTCTCATCGATTACAATCATGAAATCATCTCCAAAATAATCCAAGAGGCAGAATGGAGGCTCGCCTGATTTCCTGTTCTCAAACAGCCGGGAATAATTCTCAATCCCTTTGCAGTATCCTGTCTCTTCTATCATCTCGATGTCGTGCAATGTCCTGGTCTTGAGCCGATGTGCTTCGATCATGTCCAGCTCAGGCAGTCGCTGCTCCAATTCATCTCTCATCAAGTCAATTGCAGCAGTCATCTTCTCTTCAGGTATGACAAAGTGCCTGGCAGGATATACAAAAAAGTATTTCATCTCTTCTTTTGGTTCACCAGTTGCTTTGTCTATCTCCAGAATTCGTTCTATTGTCTCCCCGAACATCTCAATCCTTATTATGTTGTCAAAATATCCCGGGACAAAATCTATTGTATCGCCTTTTACCCTGAATCTTCCTGGCATAAGTTCAATATCATTCCTCTCAAACTGTATATCGATCAACTTCTTCAACAGATCATTTCTTTTTATTTTATGATCCTTAGAAATCTCAAAACCCATGTTCTGGAAATCTTCAGGATTGCCAAGGCCATAGATGCAGGAGACAGAGGCCACTACTATCACATCCTTCCTTGACACGAGAGATGCAGTTGCAGAAAGCCTGAGCTGCTCAATCTTTGGATTTATATGCGCATCCTTTTCGATGTACTGATCTTTTTGAGGAAGATAAGATTCTGGCTGGTAAAAATCATAGTATGAGACAAAGTATTCTACCCTGTTCTTTGGAAAGAATTCTCTTAATTCATTATAGAGCTGGGCTGCAAGTGTCTTATTGTGTGCGATTACAATGGTTGGCTTTTGAATCTGTTGGATGACATTAGCCACAGAAAATGTTTTCCCGCTTCCGGTTACACCTAGGAGTGTCTGCATATTATAGTCTTTTTTTATGCCTTCAACCAGTTTTTTTATAGCTTCAGGCTGCGATCCTTTTGGGGCGAAATTTGAGGCGAGTTGAAATTTATTCATGATTTTTATTATGGAATCTGAACAGGTTTAAAAGCATTATGAGTAAAGAAAATTTTGTAAATCTAAGATTGAAAAATAATTAAATAAATTATACAAAAGCAAGCAGTGTCAGTACCTTTATCAGCACTTCTGCAAATCCTATGAACAGCATCACATTGAACAGGATGTTGGATATTGAATACATTCCTATCTCAATGTCAGAGAGCATCAATAGGTACTTGAACACTATGAAATTGTTTAGGTTCACAACCATAACAACTATCACTCCTAATAGGATTATGTTCATTGGTGGAAGCATATGTGTTGCAAGAGCTGCAAGCACATAGCTTGACATTGCAATGAGGCTGTTCTTATTGAAATCCCTGTTGGATATGATGACTGCAACCTTTGTCATGACGGCTGCGATGATTCCCCATTTGACACCAAATGTGAGTGTCATTATTATTGCTGAGAATGTCGACAGTTCGAGGTCTATTGGTGCATCTACATACCTGTCATAGATCAGAAGCAGGGCATTCAGTATGCATAGCGCTGCCAGGAACACAAACGGCCAGATATTGAACATAAACGACGAAAGCCACAAAAGCAGGACTATATAAAAATATTTTTTGTCTATTGCATTAAGGTATTTTACCTTGAATTCCATCTATTATCGATGACCCTCCGGGATTTTACAATATGTATCGATTTTGTTTTTTGAGAATGAACATGTCATTGTTTAGATTGTCACCTAGAACAAATTTAGAAATTATTTTTCTTGTTTATCACGTTGTTCGAATCTCTTAAATTTGAGTAAATTTAATTGATTCGCTATAGTATAGCAGGACTAGTATTTAAATTTAATTACTTTTATTTATAAATCGAGCATATCCTGGATAAATGGGTGGAGTGTGCGGAAATCTGTGCGAGGGACATATTGGTAGTTGGACCCAAGATCTGCAGGGATCTCCGCCAGATTTCCGACATATCCCATTGCGAGGACATCTGTGCCTTTGTCTTTGCCAAAAGGGTCATCAGAGAAGAATAATCTGGCCGGCCCGATCGGTTTTATATCTGATATTTGCCAACCCTCAGGTACTGATTCCCTGACAGAACTTTCTGTCTCATACCCTCTTTTTAACAGCCCTCCAATAGGCCAAAGCATCTCTGTTCCTGAGACTGGCTCGGACTTGCCGAGGATGACACCTTCAGGAGTCTTTAATATGAGATAATCTACACATAGGACGATCTGTGAATGATACTCACTGTGGATTTCTTCTGGAGGTCCATTTTTCAATTGATCCAATCCAAAGAATGGTTCTCCTGGTTCTATGGTTGGATATTCTCTGAGCACTATCTGTTCTCCTGTCTCTTTTCTAGCATGCTGGAAAGCAAGTTCCCCGGGCTTGCCTGCACCCTGGTCCGGATTGTTACAGAGGGAGACAGGCTCCAGGATGTCCAGCTGTCCCGCTTCGGGGGAAAAGGCCTTTTTGTGAACGAGATCGAGAGGA
>JAHIYL010000253.1 GCA_018815145.1 Nanobdellota archaeon
GAGACAGCAAGAAAATTTGGATTTATATGTATTCAATTCATGAATCAGGCAGATATTGAGGCAAAACTGCAGGATTATGGTGTTGTTTTATAGAATATCTTCAACTCTACTGTGACTGGCAAAAATAACAATAATAATCACTCTTTCTTAATGACAACACTTAAATATACTGAATGATTCGCTGCTCATAAGAATGAGCAAACAAACCTATTCAAGGTTCCATGATATAGTTGGGATATTAGGAGCTCTCATCGGGCACCAAGCAATATATACCAAAACTGTTTTTTCATGTGATCAAGGAATACCCAATAATCTTGAACTCAATGTAGATAGGCTTTATTCTCTAATGGGAACCAAGGAACAAGAACTATCTTCAGGCAATAATCTTGAGATTATATTCGGGGAGGGATATTCCGTAGATTCTGGACAGAAATCTCATGGATCAGGACCATACATAAGTGTCATTGAACCAAATGAGTCGTATCTACTGGATATTGATAATAAAGGGGTCCAACTGAAAATGGACATAAATATTGCCGGCTGCGACTATGAAATGGATGAAACTTATAATGGAAAAAAACTCACATTGAACTACAATGAAATCGAAACCGCCAATCATATGTGTGCACCAACTGGTGACATGGGATTTGATTCTGTCCAGATCAAAAAAGAAATTAATTTTGGATCTGATCTGGAAAGCAACGCTGAGACTCTTGCTGCTCTTCAGCTTGAGGGATTGATTGTTTTCAGTAGCAAGAATTCAAAAGTCAGTGTATATACAGGCGAGGACATAGGTTACGCTCTAAGAAAACAAGACAATTTCAAGTCTAATATGAATTATGTTGCTATTGGGAAGAATAATGAAGTATCCAGAAAAGCCGCATGAGTTTACTTTTGCTGGAAGCAATTCTAATAGAAACAAAGTATTAAACCAAATGGTTGAATCTAATTATACCTAACATTTATATATGTGATGACTATCAAGTAATTAAAATTACAGAATAATTTTATATAATTACATACATAATCCCATAGACAATGACAAAAAAAATTCTGCTAATAAATCCTCCGCAGACATTCTACAGGGGATGCTGTGATTTCAATGTATATATCCCAACCAGTCTGCTATACCTTTCTTCTTATCTTAAAAAATATAATGTCGATGTTGAAGTAGAACTTCTTGATTTTGTTGTTATTGATTTCAATGAGAAAATTATTGGCGATAAAATCCAGTATGGGACCTCGTTTGATAGAATCAAAGAGATGCTTAAAAATACTGATGCAAACATTGTGGCCATAACATCCCCCTTCTCAACCCAGTTCCACAATGCAGTAGAAGTGGCAGAAATTGCCCGAAAGGAAATCCCTAATGCATTGATAGTGCTTGGAGGACCTGATGCATCTGTAAGAGGAAAGGAAATACTAGAGAAAAATGACTGTTTTGACATCTCAGTTATGGGTGAAGGGGAAGAGACATTCAGCATTGTATGCAAAATTTATGAAGGAGATCTTAATGACATTAAAAATGTAAAAGGTATTGTGCTCAATCATGATGGTGCTATTAAGATGACTCCAAAGAGAGATTATCTGACAAACCTGGACAGTATCCCGTTTCCTGACTATGACCTCATTGATTTCAACGATTATTTCCATAATAAGCACTTCTATAGACAAAAGGCCAGGCATCTTGATAATGGCATAGGCATTATTACCAGCAGAGGATGTCCATTCGGATGCATATTTTGCTCCATTCATATCCACATGGGTCATAAATTTAGGTCTCACTCTCCGAAATATGTAATCGACCACATTGCATTGCTTAAGAAAAAATACGGCATAAATAACCTCAATTTTGAAGATGATAACCTAACATTTGACATTGTAAGATTCGAAAAAATATTGGATATGTTATTGGCGACGAATGCAGACATAAAGTGGAAGACGCCCAATGCAGTCAGAGCAGACTTAATCACCAATGATATCCTTGAAAAGATGCAGAATAGCGGCTGCACTGAGCTGACCATATCAATCGAGTCAGCTGATGATCATACACGCAACAGTATAATCAAAAAAAGACTGGATATTAGAATGGTTATCAAGGTCGCAGAGCACTGCAGGAAAATCAATCTACGGTGCAGGTCCTTCTATCTGGTCGGCTTCCCGGGTGAGACAATAGAGACCATGAGAAAAACATTGGATTTTGCGCTGGATATGTTTAAGAGACACCATCTTATACCAAGGGTGCATATGGTCACTCCTCAATTCGGAACCAAGCTCTTTGAGATATGCAAAGAAAACAATTATTTTAGTGTGGATATCAATGAAAAGACTTTAGGTCTTGGGAACCAGCTCTATGGTACACCCCTTATTAAGACTGAAGAGTTTGATGAGACTGATATGAAGGACTTGATAAAGGAGTATGAAGACAAATACAGTAAACTATCACGCGATTTAAGGGCAATCCAACCCTCAATTTACTAGGTGCACATTAAATGTCAAGACATATATATAAACAGACAAACAGCCTTGTTTCAGCTTCAGTAGGCTTGCTAAATGCAAACAGGAAAAATATAATCCTAATGATTTTGGTATTCTTGGCACTGACCTTATTGAGACATTTCGGAAATATCATTTATTTGATAGCTTTCATATCATCGGATCTGCTGACGGCATATCTCTACAGGAAATTCAGACTATATTTTCCGATGGATTTCATCATGGTCGGATTGGTATTCTGCTCCTACTATGTAACATTTGATAGTATGTGGATATTGCTTGCAGCTTATCTTATCAATAGGTTTGTTATGGGTCTTGCCGATATAGAGTTCATCATCAAATTCCTGTTGCTGATACCTATTGTTTTTTTGATCAGATACCTCAACACCATTCCTGCACTGATTCTGTTGGTCACAGTGTTCATAGTCAAGCTCGCCACACAGTACTTTGCAGAACTATTCATATTCCACACTAATAAGATCGATAAGCTTTACATCAGGCTGCTGAATATTATTACAGGATATTTTTTTTTGCAGCTGCTTACAACAATCATATAAAAAACAAAAGAACATGAAAATGGACAGTCTAGACGTCATAATCCTTGCGAGTGGAAAGGGAGAACGCATGGGAACGGAGACACCCAAACCTTTAGTAGAAATCACTCCAGGATTGACTTTGCTGGACAACAAGTTTGATGCTCTTCCGAAAAAAGTTGACATCGGAAAAGTCATAATCACTATCAATTCAGACCACAAAAAAGCGTTCCAGAATCATTTCAATGCGTGTAATAAGACCAGGTTCGACTTCAGAGGATATCATGTCGAGCTCTATGTTGAAGATATGTGCCTGGGATTGGCCAAATCACTGGATAATGGGCTTCAGCAGGCAACACAGGACTATGTACTTAACATGTTCGCTGATGCATTGATCCTACCAAATCAGCTTGATTATCTGGTCGAACAGCACATGATGAAGGGTGAGTCAGGAACGTTCTCTATGACACAGGACATCACCCATCCGTACAAAGCGACGCATCTGGATGAAGACGGACGAATCCTTGCATATGGAGGAAGAAAAGGTCACGTAATTGATGGCCAGTACATTGTCAAAAGAGATGAACTGATGGAAACAATGGAGGAGTTCAGGAATCGTGGAGAAGATCTGGAAGTGAAGAGTGAATATACAGGTACACTTCCCTACATCTATATTCTAGAAACTTTCACTACAAACTACCCTTGTCATGCTGTCGACATCGGTCCAATGCTTAACATGAATAAGCCTAATGGACTTCAGATTGGAAGCAGGATAATAGAGAGGGTTGGGGATATGATACCTATTGATTACCATACTGATAGATCTGCTCTCTGGGACATTTACAATGAAGAACTGAAGAATGTAAGTGTTGATTAGGAATAAATAGACAAAAAATGAAAAAAATACTGATCATTGGGGCTTCGGGATTTCTCGGCAGCAAGATTTTTGCCTACCTGAAATCACAGGTTGATTATTCAGTAAATGGGACGTACCATAAAAACAAACTCTTTGATGAGCTAGAAAAATTTGACCAGACTGACATAAAAGAAGTGAAGAGGTTGATGGCAGAGGAATATGATATAATCATCCACACTGCCGGAATCGTCAATTCTTTATTTTGTGAAAAACATGCAGAACTTGCTGAAAATATCCATGTCGGTGGAATTAAAAACATTTGCAGATACCTTCCAAAAACATCAAAACTTGTTTATTTTTCATCGGATTATGTCTTTGACGGAAAAAAAACCGATGGATATGATGAAGATAGCATCAAGCATCCTTTGAATGTGTATGGAATGTGCAAGTCCATGGCTGAAGACGTTGTGCTTGAGTCAGACAGGAACCTTGTCATCAGAGTGCCGCTAATATATGGATTCAACAAATGGAACAATAAATACATGAACAAATTCTCCAGAAAAGAATTGCGCATCCAGAGCAATATCAGGACAAACCCAATATTCATTAATGATATTTTTGAAAATATATTAGATCTAATTCAATATAGTGGAATAATACACCTAGGTGGTCCTGAAGTGATTACGAAAGAACAACTGTACAGTCGTACCGCAAGACTTTTTAAGCTTCCTTCAAAACTAATAGAGGATGATAAGGCATCTAAAATTAAAGTCAATAAACCAATTAACTCAATAGTATTAAGCACAAGGCACAGATTAAAACTCAGGCTCATCAGCGAAGCATTTGATATCATGCAGAGACAAAAGAGGGCAGCAGAATGACACCACTATTTGAATTGAAGGGTGGCTCAATGGCCACCCTAAGAGTATTTGAGAGAGGTGGAAAATTGATTGTCAGGAAATCCGCAAGTGAAGAAGGAATCAATAATGGCAAGACCAAACTCTACTACGAGGCAACATATTTGAAGACCCTCAGAAAATTCTATCCAGACATAATTCCAGAAATACTCGAAATCAATGTGAGTGATGATCAGGTTGCTGTGGAGATGCCATATTATTACGATGGCCTGACTTTGCATGATCTGATCGTGAAGACAAATATCTCGCAAATAGCAGGCAAAAAAATAATGTTCCATATCCTTGACTACCTCTTCAACACTTTCTATAAAGTCACTGATACAGGTGTAGCTAATGAAGTTGTCAAAATCTTGTACATTAATAGGCCTAAAGAAAGGATTATCACAGGAATTGAAGGAAATTCAAATCTTAAGAGAATTAGCGCAAATGAGTCAATTATTATCAACAAGAACAGATATACCAATCCACTAATTCTTCTAGATAAGCTTTCAAATAACGAAAGAGTGCTTGAAAGCATAAGTCCAAGACATATCTACCAGACACATTTTGATCTTATTCCTCATAACATACTTGTTAATGAAGAATTACCCAAGGAATTCAAATTGATCGATCCCAGGGGTCAAGAAGGAAATTTGATGGCTTCAGACTATATATATGACATGGCCAAATTCAAGTTCGGATTCAGCGGATTTGACATATTAAAGAACAAGAGATTCACGGTTCGGACCATAAAAGACAATGAATTTATTTTTTTCTATGATTATTCCAGACTCAATAAGCGATCCTTCTGGTCAGAATTGACATTCATTGATTACATTAAAACTGAACTGAAAGACCAATGGATCACACAAGACGATTCTGGATGGGCCGAAAGGCTCTTATTGGCTGAAGCATCTCATTTCTTATCAGACATTCCTTGCAGGATGATAAAAGAGGGTGACGATGATACAATGCTTGGATTCTTTTTGAAAGGGACAATACTTCTGAATGATGTATATAATAAAATGAAAGTTCGTCACAACCTAAACATAAATGATTAGGTCCCTCAATATTTCTTTTTCCGCAATTTTTAAAAACCGCATTGATTTTATAATATTTAGGTGATAACAATGCACAAACTCGTACTCCTCCGCCACGGCGAAAGCGAATGGAACAAGCTGAATGTATTTACAGGCTGGACAGATGTCGACTTATCTGAGAAAGGGATAAAAGAAGCAAGAGCAGCCGGAGCAATACTAAAAAAAAAAGGGTTTACTTTTGATATAGCATACACATCTGTTTTGAAAAGAGCCATCAGAACTCTTTGGCTTACACTCGATGAGATGGACCTGATGTGGATACCTGTCATCCGTTCATGGAAGCTGAATGAAAAGAGCTACGGTGCACTGCAGGGACTCAACAAAAAGGAGACTGCTGCAAAATATGGTGACGAGCAGGTATTATTGTGGAGAAGGGATTATGGCACTCAGCCTCCGGCACTTGAAGAATCAGACAAAAGGCATCCTAAGCATGATATAAAATATTCTGGTGTTGACCCCAAAGTCCTACCATCCACAGAGAGCCTCAAAGATGTAGTTGCACGATTTCTGCCTTTCTGGAAAAAGGAGATTGCACCACAGATCAAAAAAGACAAGACAGTCCTTATTGCAGCACATGGCAACAGCTTGAGAGCACTGGTAAAACACCTGGACAATATGCCTGATGATAAGATAATCCACTACAATATCCCGACAGGTATGCCCCTTGTATATGAGCTTGATGATGATCTGAAACCCATGAAAAAGTATTATCTGGGAGATCCTGAAAAAGTGAAAAGAGCAATGGATGCTGTTGCAAAGCAGGGGAAAGCATA
>JAHIYL010000254.1 GCA_018815145.1 Nanobdellota archaeon
TAGATGAATGTCGTAATAGCCAATAAAACAAAAAATTCCCTCTTTTCCCCAGAATAAGCGAGGGGAAAAAGGGAATTTTTTGCCATAACTAGATGTGAAAATGACAAGCTATGAAATACGGCGAGGTTTAACATAGATGATAGCAATCCAGATTCTTGATGTACTTAATTTACCTATGATACTTTTTCTGGGTTTGATGACATCTTATGAAGATTTCAAGTTTCGGAAGATCAGGAACAAATGGATAACACTTTCTTTCCTGTATTCTTTTGCCACATTCATAGGCTTTTCAATGTTTCTGGTATCACGTGGAAATGAGATAAATCCTTTGTATGTCAAGGTATTTTTCCTGAATATGTTCATCTCACTTGGCTTTGGAATTCTTCTTTGGATATCGAACTTATGGAGTGCAGGAGATGCAAAATTATTTCTGGCATATTCTGTTCTCATTCCTCTGTCAACGTATAAATGGGGTGAGACAGGAGCATTTCCCGGATATATAATTTTGATTAATACCTTTACACCTATCTTTATATTCTATTTATTCAAGATACTATTCAGTGTCAGACCAAAGATATTTATTGATGAATTAAAGAACACTTTAAGCCCGATACGTATACTGAATTTTGCATTATTCATATTTGGTTTTCAGGCCATGAACACCATAATTTTCAAAATCTTTTCAATCGAGGCGAATCTTGTGATAAGCACACTGTTCCTGCTGCTGTTCATGGTCCTTTTTACAGATATATTGAAGGTGAACATGCTGTTTTTCAGTGGTGTGCTTTCCATTTATCGTATAATTTTTGAATTCACAGAAGTCATGAATATCAATTTTTTCTTCAGCCTTTTCAGGCAGTTGCTCGCATTGATGATTTTTAGGTATTTTCTGATTTCTCTTGGTGGCAAGGTCCTGAGAAAGGGTATTTTTATTGAGGATCTTAAACAGGGGATGTGCCTGGAGAAGGATATCATAAAAACCAAGGGCAAATACAGCCATAAGGAGGATGTCTCCATATCAGTGCTGAACAGTCTTTTTTCATCCTTCAGGAAAAATGAGAGCATCTTTTCAGATTTCCGGTGTCTTGCAAAAAAGGACATAACAAAAATTAAGAGGCTTCATTCATCAGGAAAATTAAAAGAACATGCCGTCTATATATACGAAAAGATATTTTTTGCCTTATTCTTGTTCATCGGTGCACTTCTAACTCTCCTGTTCAGGGGAAATTTTCTGATAGCCATCCGTGCAATAGCAGAAAGCTTTATATAGAAAAATTATATTTTACTTGTTATCAGTTTTTTTAATGGAGGCGGGGTTGTATGACATCAAAAGATAATTCTGAAAAAGTGAAAGTTTTTGCCAATCTGGAGGTTCATGAGGAGGAAGGATATGTGGCAGTTTCTGTAAATCCAAAGATATATCCGTTAGATATTGTGTATTCAGCAAGCTATTGTTTCCTTGACAGAGCATATGTTGTCCTTGGCGGTGATCCAAATGAAGAGATATTGGTCGAACTGCGTCATAAGGAAGGAAAAAAGGATCTTGAGACACTGGGAAGGGATTTTAACAATGAGCTCATAAATTATGCTGTGTATAATGTTCAGAGCTTGAGAAATCAGGGGATTAGAGATGCAATAGTCAGCAAAGCAATCGGTGCTGATTGTGGTTGTGAAGATGGAACTGAGCTAGAAAATGAGGAAATCAGTGAAGATGATTATATCGACGATCCACTTGGCATTGCAAAACCATGGGAAGAGACACACGGAAAAGGTAATTGAAATGGCTGATATGCAGATAGACAAAAAGAACAGGGAAGTTAAGATTGTGCTTGACACAGTTTTCTATGGATATGGCGCAATACTTCAGGCTGGAAAAGACTATCTTGAGCATGCATGGGTGTTTATTGATGGTGATGTGAATGACAAGGTGCTTGTGACAATGAAGCCAAAGAAGGATGACCTTGATGTTGAGACTATAGGTTATGAATTCTGCAATTATGTATTAGGCCTTATGCAAAATGCCATCTATTGAAAAAAAACCTCTTTTTGAATACAGGCTCAATTTTTTTAGAGAGAAAAAGTTTGGTGAAAAGATACTTCTTGTCACTTTCATAGGCTCTTTTGATGTGCTGACAGTTGATGAATATGATCGTTTGCACTCCCATAGGCTGGATGCTGAGGAATATGCAAGATTTGAAGAAAAAGGCATTATTCTTACAGATGATAATGAGGAAAAGATAATATCTGACTATAAAGAGAACAAGAGGCAGATCTTCTCAGGAACAAGCCTGCATATAGTGGTTGTGACACTCCGCTGCAATGTGAACTGCATCTATTGCCATGCAGCATCTCATCCTGAAAAAGAGATACAGTATGATATGAGTATTGAAACTGCAAGAAAAACAGTTGATTTCATATTCCAGACAACATCTGATTCTGTCACTATTGAATTTCAGGGAGGTGAGCCTCTCTTGAATTATAAAGTGATTGAAGAAGTTGTCAATTATGCCAATGAATTAAATAAGACGGCAAAAAAGGACTTAAAGTTTTCGCTGGTGACTAATCTTAGCTTGATGGACGATAAAAAACTCGATTTTCTTCTTAAAAATAAAGTGGGGATATGCACGTCTCTTGATGGTCCAAAAAAACTGCATGACAAAAACAGGCCCATGGCCGGCAGCAGCTCTTATGACCTGGCTGTGAAGTGGATAAAAAACATCAACAGCAGGAAAAATGCAAATGTGAATGCACTCATGTCTACGACAAGGTTTTCATTGCCTTTTGCAAAAGAGATCATTGATGAATATGTTGCTCTTGGATTGCATACAATCTTTTTGAGACAGCTCAATAATCTTGGAACAGCAGCAGAATCCTGGGAAAAGATTGCGTGTACACATGGGGAATTTCTTGAATTCTGGAAACAGGCAGTAGATTATGTATATGAGATAAAAAAAATCAGAGAGAATTCAAGTCGGGTAATGCTATCAAAGATTGTCCTGCTGAAAAATCCAATGTTTCTTGACCTGATGAGTCCCTGCGGTGCTGCAATAGGTCAGATGGCATACAACTATAATGGTGATATATACAGCTGTGATGAAGCAAGGATGCTCAATGATGATCTTTTTATGCTTGGGACAGTACATGATAATACATACAAAGAGATAATGTCATCACCTAAAACATGCAGTCTGGTGGCGTCATCTGTGAATGAGACACATTTTTGTGATACCTGCATATATCAGCCATACTGCGGCCTTTGTCCGGTCTGTAATTATGCAGTAAATGGGACAACAGTACCAAAATTACCCATAGATTTTAGGTGCAAGGTGTTGACAGGGCAGTTTGATCATCTTTTTGAAAAAATTATAAATGAAGAGGGATTCAAGGAAAGGGTTATGAAGATTCTTAAGCAAAAGATAAAACCTATCCTATAGAAATACTATAGAAATAAATTCCATCAAAATGAAAAAATATATTAAAGAGTATAGCAATTACATATACTTATCCGCAAATATTTGTCAAAGTGGTGTTTTACTTTGATATTACAGAATTCCTTAAAAGTGAATTCCAGTGTTTTTGAACCATAAAAAATATTTGTGGATGGTATATACCAACCGTAGAGTTCAAAAAAACTCTTAAGGTTTAGTATATATTAAAAGAGGTTAATCAATATCACAATGCCAGATAAATCAAAATTACCAAAGATAAAAAAAAAGATTTCTTCTTTTTTAACTAGTGAAGAAGGAAGCATATCAAAAAAATCACTTTTTACACTTGGAGCATTTATCGGAACAGCAGCCATAGGCTCGGTTCTGGCAAAATCAGCAAAAGCAAACCAGATATCGATATCAAGTTCATCGACTTCCACAACAATAAGCGTCTCTGCCACACATGCGCATCATGCAAGTCATACCAATCATTCGAGCCATGCGAATCATGCCAGTCATTCAGCACACAACAGTCATGGAAATCATAATAGTCATTCCAATCACAGTAGCCATAGCAGTCATGGTAGTCATAGCAGCCATGGCAACTGTTGCAGAGGAAGCGGTTATATGTGAAAAAGGATGAAAAATCCGCAAAGTTTTTCTGTAAAACAGCTATATTTCAAGAGTAAAAATTTGAGACCTGAGCTTAAGCTTTTTGATTCTTCTGTCTTATTTGATAAAAACAATTATATTTTACAGGAAGATTTGTTGACTTTAAGTGAAAATAGGGATGTCTCAATTTTTTTTTCAAATTTGGCAAAAAGCCTGTATATGATTGATTCTTCAAGCAAAAAATTTCTTTCACACAAAGAGACAATGATCCCTCAGTCTTTTGTTGACTCTAATATATATGTAAGAAAAAAAGGACAAAAAATAGGGAAAATTACTGGTTTTTTTGACATACTTTACATTGCATTTTCAAATGACTGCAATCTAAGGTGCAGATACTGCTCAACCAAGGGAGGAGAGTTCAAGAATACCAATGATATTACAGCTGTGAAGAAAGTCATTGATCTAGTTGCAGAGCAGAATAACAAGAATCAGATTGTAAAATTTCTTGGAGAAGGGGAACCATCTTTGAACCTAAAGGCAATTGAAGAGGTGACACAATATATTAGGATGAAGATGCCGCAGACAAAGATAGGGATTTCTACAAATGGTGTTGTATCAGATGAAGTCAAGGTATTTTTTCTGGACCATATGGATAAGCTGCAGATTTCCTACGACGGATGCCCTGAGCTCCAGGATAAGCAAAGGATTTTTCCCGATGGCAGTTCATCGTCAAAGATTGTTGAGGATACAATAGATTATTTCATTAAAAAAAACAAAAAATTCACTATAAAAATTGTTGTGACAAAAGAGACACTTGGGAAGGAGAAAAAAATAATGTCCCATCTGCAGAATCTGGGAGTTAAGACAATATCATTTTCACAGCAAGATGAATTTGGCAGAGGAAAAGACTACTGTCCTTCAAGCATGGATGAATTTACAGAATTTATGCTTAAGATGGAAGAATTGTCTAGATTTAATGGAATTAAGATTAACCATGGTCCAATTCAGTCTATTGGAAATACGGTTCCAGTCGGATGCGGTGCTGGCATGAATGTGTTAAGCTTTGGTCCTGAAAAGATATTATCCGGTTGCCTTGGGTTTGCTTCTTCTGAAAGGATTGAGGAACTCCTTAATCAGAAGATTGATAGTGATTCTGAAGTGAATGCATTGTTTTTTGGGAAATATGATGACAAAACCAAAAAAATTGAAATTGATGAGAAAAGACTGAAAAAACTGAGAGACAGGATAAATGTACATGAAATATGTCAGCAATGTGAATTCCTGTATTTTTGCGGTGCTGGATGCCCGCTGAAAAATGCATTGAATAATGGAGAATTAAAAAAACCTTTTAAAGAGTATTGTGAAGGAACAAAATCTATGTTCAGGAAAATACTTTACTATGTATCTGAACGATATTTCATAGAAAAATTACCATATTTTAAAAAAAAGGGTGATAGTACAATTTTTCGGACAAAATACTTTGAATTTCCTGTCAATTCGAATACATTCATTATTCTTGATTCAAATACAGATATTGATTCAATTCATTCTGATATTGAAAAACACATGCAAAAAAATATGCAAGAGTTTGTGGTCTTTTTTATCTCTCCAAGAATTGAGGCAGCAGAAAGAAATTTACAGTTCGGGCATGATTTACTAAGTTTTATTAGAAAACTCAAGAGTTGGAGAGCATCATACATGATCACTAGACCTATTTTTAAATGTTTAGCAGGCAAAAAAACAGAGGGATTGTCCAAAGGACAGGATTTTGCCACAGATTGTACAAAATGTATAGAATTATTCTATGTGAAAGATGACGTAGTTCATTTTTGCAATGGAAAAAAGGGAAAAAGATTTGATTCCTATACTGCAAGGGATGAGATCCTGGCAGATTTCTATAAGACAATTGAAAATAAACAACCAAATGAAAGTTGCATATTTTGTCCAGAATTTATAAGAAAAAAGTGTAATGGCTGCTTCAGCAATCCAAAATAATGTACTGATGCTCAATTCAGGTCCTGGATTAGATTTAAATAATTACTTTGATTCTATAAAATTGAAACTCAGAATGAAAAAGATTTTTATTAGAAATGTGGGTTGTGACAGGCGTGGTCTAGATGCTGCAAGGCTTTCAGAATATTTCAGGAAAAACAATTGTGAGATAATCACTGACCCAGAATATGCAGATGATATTATTCTTGTTACATGCGGCTTTATTGAAAGCAGAGAAAAAAGAAGCCTTGAATCTATTGAAAAACTGAACAGATATGATGGAAGACTTATCGTGCTTGGATGCCTTCCAGAAACTAGCAAAAAAAAACTAAGGGAAATTTTCAGCGGCTCAAGCTTACCAACAAAAAATATTGATGAAATTGACTCATTTTTCCCATCATTTAAGGTATCTTTTGGAAGTATCGCAGATGCAAACAACCCTTATTGGGATAACCTTAGTGAAATGAGCGGATTATCTCCTGAAGAAGTGAAAGGACTCTATCGAGATACAGCAACATTGAGGATTGCTTCAGGATGCAATGGTAAATGCAGCTATTGTATAATCCCTGTGGCAATAGGCGAATTTAGGAGTAAAAATGTTTCTCAGATTGAAAAAGAATATCTCAAACTGCAAAATAAAGGATATCATAATTTCATTATCACTGCAGATGATACAGGAGCATATGGTAGGGATATAGGTTTGAGTCTTTCAGAGTTATTGATAAGGCTCGATAAGCTTTCAGCTGATGATGATTTGACATGGGAGATATGTACATTGAATCCATGCTGGATTAATGATGCAGAAGAGGTATTATTCATGCTAATTAAAAGGGGAAGAATCAGGAGGCTGGAGATTGATATCCAGTCAGGAAGTTCGAGAATACTTCATCTCATGAACCGACCGGCTGACCTCAAGTCGCTGACAAGGACAATTTTAAGGTTCAAAAGTGCAAATCCTGTTCTATCACTCAAATCGCAGTTCATTATTGGGTTTCCAACAGAGTCAGAAAAAGATTTTGAAGACACAATAGACTTCATAAAAAATTCAACATTGAACTGCAAAGGAGATATATTACAGATAATCCCTTATTCAGATATGCCTGGCAGTGTCGCGCACAAAATACATGATAAGAATGGCAGAGCTGAAATCGCCAGGAAGTATGAAATATTGAAGAGGACTTTTTCTATAGGTTCATACTAATAAAAGCAATAATATTAATATGAAAAATATACACGCTTGGTCAGTCAATCAAACATGTTGGCTGCCAAAAGGCTCAAAATCAAAACTTATTTGAACGAGAGAATAATTCAGTAATTGACAAGCATATGGTGCAGAAATTCAAAAAAATTATTGTTATAGGTATAGATGGGATGGATTTTTACCTGACCCAGAGACTATTGTTACAAGGACATCTTCCAAACTTCCTGAGACTTATGAAAAATGGATCTTTTCATATGTTAGAGAGCAGCATACCACCTTACAGTTACGTAGCTTGGGCTGCCATTGCGGCAGGGGCTAATCCTGGAAGTACAGGCATATTTGATGTGATATCCAGAGATGCCAAAACTTATAAAATATATTCAGACATAGAAAAATCCAAGTTCACTGTGCCATATAAGCCAAAGCCATTCTGGGCAATTACGTCTGAGCATAATGTACCTACAACAGTAATCAGATGGCCGGGGATATATCCTCCTGAGAAGGTAAGCGGAAAAATGCTATGCGGGCTCGGTGTCCCTGATATGCGCGGATTTCATGCAGGGTACACTTTTTACTCAGAAGAAAGTGAAGAATTCCCTTCCAAGGCACCGAACAGGGTAATCTGTGTTGTCAGGAAAGGAAACCAAATCAATACAGATATTATTGGTCCGTCAGAAATAGACAATGGAGCTATCATAGACATAAAGGCGCGTATGGTAATCGCAATCAACTCAAAAATAAGTATATCTGTGGATGGAAAGGATTATCTTGTGCATCAAGAAGAATGGAGTGATTTCATTAAGGTCAGTTTTTCAGTAGATGCCAGTATAGTTACAGGAATATTCAAAGCATATGTCATTGACACAGATCCATTCAAGATGTATATCACTGCCATACATATTGACCCTGAAAGTCCAAGTATGCCTATATCTTATCCAGACAAATACTCTATTGAGCTTGCCAAAAAAATCGGTTTTTTTCATACAATGGGATTTCCTGAAGAGGCTGACGGATTTACTGACAATAGACTGTCAGAGAAATCATTTCTGGAACAGATATATCAGATTGAAAATGAGAGAAAAAAAATATTTTTTAAGGAATTTCATGAGTTTGAAAATAATGAGACAGGATTGCTGGCGTTTGTATTTGATTCCTCTGACAGGCTTCAGCACATATTCTGGGAAAAAGGGGAAAACAACAATAAGATTGCTGAATATTATATGAAGAAAGATGACTTCCTAGGCAGGCTGCTTGACAAGATTGATGCTAACACACTCTTACTTATTGTTTCAGACCATGGTTTCACTTTTGCTGAAAAGAGAGTATCACTTAATACGTGGCTGAGAGATTCAGGCTACCTGGCCACTAACGGAAATTCAATAAAAGATATAGACTGGAGTAGGACCAAGGCATATTCAGTTGGACTTTTTGGAATTTATATCAATTTGGAAGGAAGAGAGAAAAGAGGTATTGTCAAAGACAATGATAAGGATAAATTAATCGATGAAATAATCTCAGGACTGAAGACACTTAGAGATCCTGAAAACAATGGGAAGCCAGTATATGAGGTGTACAGAAAAGAAGAAATATATTCAGGCAGGAATACAATTTTGGCTCCTGACATGGTTGTTGGTTTTAGCAATGGTTATCAGCATGCTCCTGAAAGTGCGATGGGAGGAGCAGGAGGACCATTGTTTGATAAAGGTATAACCTGGCGTGGAACGCACCTGACAGATCGTGTGTTTGTTCCAGGAGTATTGTTTTCAAACATAAAATTTAAGAATAATGTTTGTCAGAACGATATTGCGCCGACAATACTTGACTCATTTGGTATACCTGTACCTGAAAGCATGGAGGGTAAAAGCCTTTTAAAATGACAAGAAAGGATCTTGAGAACAAGAGCATCTTTATTATCAGGGAAGCATATTCCAAATATAAGAATCCTGCGCTTCTTTGGAGCATGGGAAAGGATTCAACAATTCTACTCTATCTATGCAGAAAGGCATTTTTTGGAAAGATCCCTTTCAAAGTTGTTCATATTGATACAGGATATAAATTCAAGGAAATATATGATTTCCGGGACAAGTATGCCAATGCCTGGAATCTTGATATTGCAGTTGTTAAAAATACAGATGCTTTTAGGTCAGGAATAGTGCCTGATAATGGTAAATTCATATGCTGCAATGCAAGAAAGACAGATGCTTTGAAACAAGCTGTAAACCAGTATGGATTTGATTCGCTCCTTGTAGGGATAAGGAGGGATGAACATGGAATACGAGGAAAAGAAAGGTATTTTTCACCAAGAGACAATAATCTCAACTGGGATTTGGTCAAGCGAAATGACAGAAATGGAAGTGACACAGATATCATTTCTATGCAGGATGCAGAGTTTTCAGGCTGGAATCTTTTTGCGACAGACTTTGGAGCAAAAACGAATCATGTGAGAGTACATCCAATTCTACACTGGAGTGAGCTAGATATCTGGGCATACATAAAAGAGGAGCAAATTCCTGTTGTAGAGCTTTATTTTGCCAAAAATGGGAAGAGATATAGGAGCATTGGCTGTGAATGCTGCTGTACTCCTGTTGTGTCTGATGCAGATAACATAGATAAGATAATAAATGAACTTAGAACATCAAAAGAGAATGAGAGAGATGGTCGAAACCAGGACAAGGAGGATGAATATAACATGCAAAAATTAAGGAGCATTGGTTATCTATAGATTTAAGTATCAGATATATTCTGTGCATGTCATGTCAATCTTTGGATTTATAAGCCCTTCTCCACCAGTGAATAGCAGAGTCAGATAATGATATTCACCTGTTTCATCACTGTCAATTCCTGCAAGCATGTAATAGGAATTGCCTGATTTTGATGTCACACATTTTTTGTTGAAATCAGAAAAGTCTTTAGAAAATGATTTTGAATTTATTTGGTAGAAGCAAAATTGAAATGTGTCTATGTCATTATAATAGTAGGCGCTGATCATTTCGTTGTTTAATGTTGAGACTGTCCTTGTCCTAACACTATTCCCAAGATTGCCAATATTACTGATATCATCTACCTCTTTTTCAAATGCATTATAATCAGAGATTAATATCTCTTCTTTTGTCAGAGCATCTCTAAGTGTCTCATAGCAATCCTGTTCAAGGACGAAATCATTTTCAGATGATCCTTTGAGCAATGTATATGCTGTGATTGTCAATACAAATAATGCTATAACAAGCGGAATCAGCCAGTTTTTATTGTTTTTTTTACGTTTATTTTCAATGTTTTCTACTTTTTTCATTGTTTTTTTCAGCAATATATTATAATGTATTGCTTTATTGTTTATAATTATTTTTTTAGTGTTTAATAAGTGTATCGTATTCACATTTAAAGTTTTTTTGTCTTTTTGTAGTAATCATTATATACTTTTTTTTTAAAAAGATTTATAATCTTTTTAATTTTATAATGAAATGGGGAGATGATTATATACAATATATTGGATGTTGGAGCAAAATGCAGCAATAATTGTAGACTTTGCAGATATAGATATGGCAATAAAAAATCATTTGATGAGATAAAAGAGATTATAGGCTCTTTCTCTTCAAAGGATAATCTGAAGATCATGGGTGGTGAACCAGCGCTCAGAAAAGATATAATAGATATAGTGGAATATGCAAAAAAACAGGGATTCAAGCGGATTATGCTACATACAAACGGCAAGATGCTAAGTTATGAAAACTTCACTTCAAAAGTTACTAAAGCAGGAGCTTATCTGTTTGAGATCAAGCTTTTTGGCCCTAACAAAGAGATGAATGACCGGATCTGCGAAGCAGAAAGCTTTGAGCATACTTTAAAAGGTGTTGAAGTTCTGAGGAAAATCCATAATCTTAATGAAATGTCAAAAACAGCGTTTATCGATATCATTGTGCCAATCTATAAGGAAAATTTTGAGCATTTGCACAACATTGTAGCCGTGTTGGAGCCACATAATATTGACAGGTTCACTTTTGTTCTGACAGACACTGAGATATTGATGAGTCAGGTTGTTGGCCAACTTAAGAATGCCATTGATTCAGCAATTGAATCCAAGATTTGGCCTTTTTCTGAAGGAGTCCCGCTTTGCATGATGCAGGGATACGAATACCATATATCTGAAATATACTATCCTGCATCAAGAAAAATGACCAAAATCAGTGTGTGTAAAAAATGCATTTATTCACCTGTATGTGAAGGAGTAGATGAAGAGTATCTGAAGAAGAATGGCCAGGAGGAATTCAGTGCAGTCAAAGAAAGCAGGCATGTCAAGGACATTCTCAATCTAAAAAATGAAAAGACCTAGAATACTACTGATTGCGCTGAATGACCCTGATAATTTTACATATTCCCTGTCACTTGGATACATACAATCCTATATGCAGAAACATAAAAAAATAACGGATTCTTCTGATGTCAGGATAATCAACTTCAATATAAGAGAAAAAGGTATTGAATTTATGCTTCATGAAATTATCGCTGAAAAACCAGATGTGATCGGTTTTTCATGTTACACATGGAATATAAGTACAGTGCTTCTGATTTGTGAGGCTGTCAAGAAGGACTTAGCAGATTTACTGATCATATTAGGTGGTCCTGAAGTATCAGAACTATCTTCTGAATATCTCAAATTGTCTGATAATATCGATATTATTGTAAGAGGAGAAGGAGAAGCTACTTTTGTTGAAATATTATCCAGATACATAAATGAAAATATGCAACTGGAACGGATTTTAGGAATATCATATAGAATCAATGGCAAAATTTATCACAATGAAAAAAGACCATTATTAGATCTTAATGAGATTCCTTCGCCGTATCTGAACGGGATTATTGATCCAGCAGAGATTTCTCCTGCAGGGTATATTGAATTTTGCAGAGGATGCAAATTTTCATGCGATTATTGCTATGAAGGGAATCGGTTCGATTACCAAAGATATTTTTCCTTGGAAAGAGTTAAGGCGGAACTACAGTATATGAAGAAACATAACATAAAGACGGTTGCTATTATTGATGCTACCATGAATTCTGATACCAATAAATTCAGGAATGTTTGCAAAATGATGTCAGAAATCAATCTGCAGAATAAAATCAACATTTCAGTTGAGCTGAAGGCGGAGCTGCTCGAAGACCAGATGTTCGATTATATGAAATCTTCGGGAATTTCAATGGCAGGCATAGGATTGCAGAGCTCTGATAATATCTCGAATGAAAATATTGGCAGGTATTTTGACAGACAGAAATTTGAAAAAGGAATTTCAATACTTAATAAGGCAAAAATCAAGCCTTATATTGATTTGATATGCGGTCTTCCTGGAGATAATTTTTTTAAATTTATTGCAACCTATAAATTTGCGATCAATATTCGCCCATATGCCATCTTATTTTTCAATCTGAACATACTTCAAGGAACAAGACTAAATCAAAATAAGGATAGATTCGCTTTGGTTTACAATAATGAACCACCATATGAGGTCATCAGTAATTATTCTTTTCCGGCTGAAGAAGTCAATTTGGCAAAAATAATCTCGAAAACACTAAAAATGGAATACAATACCAGAATGAGTTAGAAAGAATGATAAAAGAAGGAAAACTAAAAATCGTGTTGGTATCATTGAACATAAGAGAAAACTATTCATTGGCGCTTGGTTTCTTGAAAGCCTATTTAGAAAAAGATATGGAATTGAGAGAAAGAGTGGAGACAATCATACTGAATTTTGATTTGAGGCAGACAAGAAATATAACCATATCTGAAAAAATCAGTGAATTAAAGCCTGAGATAGTCGGATTCTCTGCTTATACCTGGAATATCAATCAAATAATGTTTATTTCAAAGGAACTGAAGAATGTTGACCCATCGCTTAATATTGTATTGGGCGGGCCAGATTCTTCTCCAATTGCTGAAGAGATTTTGAATTTTAGTGAGCAAATAGATATCATTGTAAGAGGGGAAGGAGAATTGACTTTTTATGAGCTGGTCAAAAGCTATTCCAAAAGAAAATTAGATCTTCAAAAAATTCTTGGAATTACATTCAGGGATGGTGTGTCTAATAAAGTCATATCCAATGGCAATCAAAGACTTATTAGTGACCTGGATGAGATTCCATCCCCCTATCTCAATGGATATATTGATGTCAAGAATATGGAACCAATAGCTAATGTTGAGACTTTCAGAGGATGTGTTTTCAAGTGTATCTACTGTTTTGAGAACAAAGACTATGGCTGCATCCGCTTCTTTTCGTCAGAAAGAATAAGAGATGAACTGGAATATCTAAAACAAAATGATGTGTATAAAGTATACTTGGCCAATTCTACATTCAATGCAGATAAAAAAAAGATGAGAGAGGTGTGTGAATGCATATCCAAAGTCAATTCTGATTATAAGATGTATATTATTGTTGAACTAAAGGCAGAGCTGGTTGATGAAGAGGTCTGTAAATCGTTAAAAATCGGACATATATCAGAAGGTGGTTTAGGTTTGCAGTCTGTTGATGAAAAGACAAATCAGAATATTAGACGTTGGTTCGATCGTGATAAATTTGAGAAAGGAGTAAGGCTATTGTCTGAAAACAGGATAAATTACCAGATCCATATAATCATTGGGCTGCCTGGTGATAATTATTTCAGATTCATAAGGACACTGAAGTTTGCATTACATCAAGGACCATACCAAATATTTCCGTTCCTGCTTAGTGTTTTGCCTGGTGCAGAAATAAGAGGCTTAACTGAAAAGTTTGAAATCAGATATGATAGGAATGCTCCTTACGAAATCATCAGCAGTTATTCATTCAGTGAAAAGGAAATCAAAATTGCCCAATTGTGTTCAAAAAGCATTTTAAAAGAATATGCATCTGTTATCAGATAGGATATACAAAAATATTCTTTTTAGGGAATAACAGGCAAAAGAATAGGAAAAATACATTAGGTTTATAAAATGAAAAAAATAATGCTTGTAGCAATCAATCAACCAAAAAGATATGCTTTTTGCCTTGCTCTTGGATACCTGAAATCATATCTTGAAAATGACCCGTTTTTAAGATCAGCATATAGATGTGTAATTGGTAATTACAGCATTGAAGAATTTGAAGAAGATGACATAATTGATGACATTGCAAAAGAACAATATGATATCATAGGATTCTCATGCTACTCATTGAATGTAACCTTGAATCTGAGGATAGCTGAAAGACTAAAAAAACTCTGGCCTGAATGCCTGATTGTCCTGGGTGGGCCGGAAGTATCTGAAATTTCAGAAAAGTATCTTGTAGACAATCCTTATGTTGATATAATTGCTAGAGGAGAAGGGGAAGTTACATTCAGTGAGATTGCCAGGAAGATTTTAGAAAAAGATCATGATTTTGCAGATGTTGAAGGGATTACGTACTGGAACAAAAATGAAATCAAAGTAAATAAGTCAAGGCAATTGCTTGATGACCTTGATAAGATTCCTTCTCCTTATTTGAATGAGTCGATCCTCCTTGACAATCCAAAAAATATAGCATTGGTCGAGACTTTCAGAGGATGCAGGTTCAAATGCACTTATTGCTATGAAGGAAAGAATTTTCCCAAACTGCGGCATTTTTCAGTAGAGAGAATCATTGGAGATATTAAATATCTGATCAAAAAAGGAATAACTGAGATTTGGCTTATCAATTCAACATTCAATTATAATAAACCACTGTTGACCAGAATCTGCAAAAAAATATCTGAAGTCAATTCTGAAAAAAAGGCTAGACTGGTAGCAGATTTGCGGGCAGAGTACATTGATTCAGAAGTAGTTGAGCTATTGAAATCAGCAAATGTTGTGATTGCTGAGATAGGTCTGCAGGCAGTGAACAAAGAGACTCTGGAAAATATCAAGCGTCCATTTGACAGAAATAAATTCATTGAAAATTTCAGACTTGTAGTTGACAATGGATTCAAAACATGCCTAGACGTCATTTGTGGTCTTCCAGGTGACAATTTTTTTAGATTTGCAAGGACAATGAAATTTGTGATTAATCAAAGACCTGTGAGTGTTTCCGGAGCATTTCTTGAAGTCCTGCCGGGAACAGAGATGAGAGAATCAAAAGAGAGATTTGACTTGGTGTATGACCCTCAGCCTAATTATGAAATCATCAGTAACTATTCCTTTTCAGCAGATGAAATAAGAAGAGCCAAAATCTTCACAAAAAAAATTATTAGAGAATATCATTCAGTATGCATAGACTAAATCAAAGAAAATGTCTTTTCATCGCCTTTTGTGTTCTTTTTGGAATAATATCAACAAAATAAGGAGATTTATGTAATTTCTGGCAATATCTGCATATCTGCAGGACAGGTTTGTTTGTATTGCTTTTTCTCCTGATTTCCTTATACAGAACGCTTTTCCATATCTTCTCAAAATCAATGTTTTTGATGTTGCCTAAATCAAACTTTCTTTTCATGTCATTGCAGCAGACAGATATTGACCCATCTGAATTGAGCTTTGTGGAATAGTATAAAAAGCTGCACCTATATTTCCTGTTTGGATGCAAAATGTTTTTGTACTCTTTGCAGGTATTCTCATATTTCGAGAAATCAGGACTGAATATTATTGCCTTTTTTAATAGGACATAGTCGCAGCCTAAGTCTTTGTTTGCATTGATCAATTCATTTATATTTTTTTCATTGTATGAGTTGATCAGGAATTGGAGGAAGGTCAGGCTTTTTTTGTCTTGGTCATTATTGTAATTTTTGATATTTTCTTTGATTCTTTTTAGGACATTTTGTCCCTTGTGGGTTTTGTATGTTTCTTCATCTACAAAATCAAGGGAGAAAATTACAAAATCAGGAGAAATATCATTCAGGTTCATTATTCCATTTGTTGAAAGTATTGTCAGTATCCTTTTCTTTTTAGCATAATCTATCATCTTCTTAAAATCATTGTTCAGTGTTGGTTCTCCAAAACCACCAAAGAAAAGGAAGATCAGTTGTGGATTTTGGTCAATGAACCTCATGAAGTCATCAAGCTTCAGGAATTCCTGTTTGAAGCTGGATCCTGTCTGAGAGACGATGCACAGGCTGCAGCTAAGGTTGCATAGCCTGGAGCATTCAATAATTGCAGAGTAAGGTTTGAATGCGGGTTTCTCTCTCAACAGAGATTTTTCAAGATTTATACCTATAAGATTTGTTATTTTTTTTAAAGATATGACCCTGAAAGCTTTGGAGACTATCTTAAAATGAGAGACAATGTTGAAGTCAATTTTGTAAATTTTGAATCATATCACCTATTTTTGGTTTTTTTCATGTAATACAAGGATATGCTGCAATTGTTGATATCTTTCTCTGCAATCTGTTCAAAGCCATATGTGACCAGTTTATCTTCAAGCTTGTCAATATCATGAATCATGAAGGCTTCTTTATTTTTATAAGCTTCTTCACTCCTAAAAAACTCTTCATCAGAATTTCCAATATAGAAATAGTAGCAATCATCGATGTTCATTTGAGTAAGAACATTGTCCAATTCCACAAAATCTTTTATGACAATATTGTCCTTCCTGAAGTTGAACATGTATTCAAACAGGCTGTATTTTCCATTTGCTATGACTACACAATCTGTATCTACCACATATTGCATGTTTTTCAGATACTTGTATTCCTTGAACATAGTGTCATTGTCCTTGATTGATGCATAATCTGACAACCTATTGATTGCCTGTGTGGATTGAATCGCAATAAATATAAATACAACAAGGTACAAAATTTTCCTGTCCTTTATCCTGCTTAGTATGAAGTATATGCCGCAGGAAGAGAGCAGAAGTATTGGAGCAATCATGCTAGGTATGTATTTCAATTTACTGGCATAAAATCCCTCGACATGCATGGCAGTATAGGCTAAAAAGAACACTAAGAAGAACAAGGCGGCAAACATGAATGCTTTTTTATTTTTTTTCAACAAATAATATGTTCCAATTATTGAAAAAAAGATATTTGAAAGAAAGATATACTGGTTTGATATGATGATCTTAAGATTAGGGACAAGATTAATGGTGAAAAGCCTAAAATAATTCTTAACCAGCATAGTCATGCTATGGTCTCTTCCGATTATCACTCCATTTAGAGAAGAAATATCAAAGCGTTGCTTGTATAATGTAATTATGATTGTTGAATAGGGTACCAGTGCCAAGAATAACAGAATGATCATATAGATGTTTGCAGGTTCTGAGTAATTCTTATTGAAATATAGATATGCCATCAGAAAAAGCGGCAAGACCATTATGTATTCAGGTCTCATCATGACTGTGAGGAATAAGGAGAACAGCGATAGTATGAAATCAAGCCTGTCTTCAGAATTGAAATAAGTGAACAGAAACATTAATGCTGTCATGGTAAAGAATATGGCAGGTGCAGTGTAACTTTCTGTTGTTGTGATGATGAGGTATAATGGACTTGAGAAAAGGAGCAGTGATGATATTACAGGGATGCGGTCATCCTTGAAAAGTCTTTTACTTAAAAAGTAGAAGACAACCGGTGCCAGTCCGCCAAGCAAAGCATTGATAAGGAAAATGCTTGGGAGTGTTTTTGGCATAAAAATTAAAAAGAAAGACAAAAGACCTAACCAGCCGAAATATTTCCCAAAAATGTTCATTGTCCTCACAGAGTTTAGGAAAAAAGGCGCAAACACCCATTCTTCAGCAGACAACCCAATAAAACACAATCGGGTTGCGATGCCAAGGATGAATATGGCACCAAAGAAATACAACAATCTTTTATTTTTGATTGATATTCGCAACGAATTTTTTGCCTTGAAACCCAATAAAATTAGGAATAAAACTATGCATGAATGAACAGAAATAATTATGTATTTCTGAATAAATGGGAAATGTCTCTCAAATGAATCATTGATTATATCCTGAACAGCTAATGAGATAAATGCATATAGAATGAATATAGCAGCAATCATTATGATGATATGATTTCTGCTGTAATTTCTTTTTTTCATCTTTTTTATCAGACAATGAGTATGATTTTTTGCTGTCTCATCTAATTGTGAATACCAATATCTTTAATTATTTAATACTTTTTTATTTTGTGTATGCAAATACTAATTGATGTATGTATTGGATTTCTTGGCTTCCAAGACACTATAACTAAAGTGCGGATAAAAATAAAATGACAGAAACTTATTCTTTTAATGCTGAGGAACTGGATATAATCAACAAAATACAAAAATATGATATAAATGATCGCATGAAAGCCAGCCTGCTCTTGTTGATACTGGGGTTTAAACCAAACATTACTTTTGAATACTATAATCTAGGCCATTATGATAAATTCAAGATCTATTTGCGAATGTGGAACATAAAAAGTGTTATCATTGAACGAGACGGTATGAATAAATTGGTTCTTGGGAAATTCAACAACGACTTGAAGGAAATCAGAAAATTGGATGAAATTATGTATGAGGAGACTCCGGACAGCACTATGTCGCGTTATAATAGGGTCCATAATCGTTTTGGACAATTGATGGGATATCCTGGTTGCTGCTGCATTCCAAGTATAAAACTAAAGAAGAACATCCATAATTCAATTGGATGGCATTTTCATTCAAATAATCCCTGGCCTTTGGAATTGTCATATTTTGATGGGTTGATTTATCATTTTCCATGTTCTCCAAAATGCACGGATTCAATCAAAATAGGTAGAAAAGTTTCTCTGGTAAGATCATTGGTTGAGGGACGACTTTTAAAGGACATAAAACACAATGCAGCAGGATATGTTTTGCATTTTGGGACAAATCTTTATATTGTGTTCAAGGGAAAAGCATATGATAAGAACATAAGGATATCCAGGATCATGAATAAGCAACTTGACTGGAAAATTGAGGGAACTGATTTACATAAAAAATTGGAGATCCAGAAAGATTTTCTTAAAAAAATTCAAATTGGTGATTTAATTACTGTAAATGATAACAATATCATTACTAAGAATGAGAAAAAAGAACTGGTCTATAAGAAGATGGACATATCTGACGGAGTTTTGATTCAATACAGATGACAGATATACCAATACCTTTAATTATCTGATTCACTTCTTGTCACTTATGCAAAAACGTGTAGATATCAAAACAGGCTTTCTCTGTAATAACAATTGCCTCTTCTGTGTCCAGGCACATAAGAAAAAGACAGGAAACAGGGACACTTCAGAGATAATGCTGGATCTTGACAATGCCAAGAAGACAGGCTGCACAGGTGTTGTTTTTACAGGAGGAGAAGTGACAATAAGGGATGATTTTATTGAGCTGGTTGCTTATGCAAAAAAACTTGGTTTTTCTTCTATCCAAATACAGTCAAACCATAGAATGCTAGCATATAAAGAGTTTTGCAGGAAAATCATCGATGCAGGAGCAAATGAATTTTCTCCAGCACTTCACGGCCATATCCCTGAGCTCCACGATTATCTTACAAGGGCAAAAGGGAGTTTTATGCAGACGACTCAGGCAATAAAGAACCTGAGAGAGATGGGGCAGTACATCATCTCAAATACAGTTGTGGTAAAACCTAATTATAGATACTGCGAGGATATGGCAAAACTGTTGGTCAAGCTTGGCGTAAACCAATTTCAGCTGGCATTTGTGCATGCCGGAGGAAATGCATATGATAATTTTGACAAGATGGTGCCCTGGGTAAGCATGGCAGCGCCATACATGCATAAAGGGCTTGATGTGGGAATAAAAGCAGAGATATCTGTGATGGCTGAAGCAATGCCTTACTGCGTCATGAAAGGATATGAAAAATATGTCTCTGAAATGTATATACCTGAGACAGAGATAAGAGATGATGGGGCATATGATCCAGATTTTACAAAGACTAGACAGACAGAAGGAAAGATAAAATTTGAGAAATGTATGAAGTGCAAATATGACCTCATCTGCGAAGGGCCCTGGAAAGAATACCCTGAAAAGAGAGGAGATGAAGAATTTGTTCCTGTTCCTGGTGACAAAATCAAAAGCCATGATGAGATTTTGAAATGAATTTAATATATATCCTTTAACAACCCATTGGAAGGGGTGATACACTTTAATGATTAACATCAAAACTGAAAGCTGTGGAATAGTCCTTAGTCCTGGATGCATGAATAATTGTATTTTCTGCGGTATTCCACAAAAAGTAAGCCTTGAAAATATCAAGAGAATTGACAATATTGTAAAAAATAAACTTCTGAAAGATATTGATGAATATGCTCGGCAAGGTTACAGAATTATTGACATATCAGGAGGGGATCCAGGAGAATATCCTAATCTCTTCAGATTGGTTGAACATCTTAAAAAAAAAGGTTTTACAAAAATTCAATTATCAACGCATGGAAGGACTCTTTCTGACAGAGCATTTGTTGAGGCACTTGTCCAAGCTGGATTGACTAATGTGCGTCTTCCGCTGTATGGATCCAACCAGAGGATTCATGATTTAATTACCAAATCTGATGGAAGCTTCAATGACACAATGCAGGGAATAAGATATCTTAAGAAGACAAAAAAAGTCAAATTACTTATCTCATCACTTGTATTCCACCAAAATAAGGATGATTTGTTGAATATTGCAGATCTTTTTCATTTCCTAAAACCTGAACAATCCAATTTTTCAATGGCATGCATCACAAATAAAGAAGTGCTTGATGATTATGTTCCATATAAAGATATTGGAAAGTACTTTATACCTCTTTTTTCATATATTGAAAAAAGAAAACTGAATACACAAATTTTAGATGTACCTTATTGCATATTTGGAAAAGAATCAGATAGAATAGAGAATAGAAGCAGCATTCCGACTAATATGGGAAAATACTCCCAACCGCCAAAAGTGTTCAATTCAGGTATCCAGAATCTCCCAATATACAGGATTAAAAAAAAGACAGTAATCTGCTCAAAGTGTGATCTTACTGAAAATTGCGATGGTTTTTTTGCAAATGACATTGATAGGTTTGGTACAGGTGATGTTGAACCAATAAATTATAGAAACAAGCAAGTGTCAATAAAAAAATGTAAAGATTATGCTGAAGTAAAATCGGCTATAAGAAGTTCTATTGAAAAACTTGGTGGTCTTACCAAATTTATAAAGTCTGGACAAAAGGTTCTTATCAAGCCAAATATTTGTGATCCTTTACCCGCTGAGAAGGCAGCAACAACACATCCACTTGTTGTCAAGGCAGTGATAGAATTAGTCAGAGAGATAACTCCATTCGTTGACGTTGGTGAGCAAGCAGCAGGTAATGATGTCAATATCACAAAAAAAGCACTGGAGATTTCTGGTGTAGGAAAAGTATTGAGAGGAACAAACACTAAATTTCGAGATCTTCAGAATGAGGAATTCATTGCCAAAGACATTAAGAATTATGAAGTATTGGAAAGAACTGATTTTTCCAAAGCTTTATTTGAATATGACTGTATAATAAACTTGCCAAAATTCAAGACACATCAATTGACATATATAACTGGTGCAGTGAAAAATTGTTTTGGATTGGTCCATCCGGATGAAAGACAGTATCTGCATAAGGAATTTTCGGAGAAAGAGGATTTTTCAAAAGGTATTGTGGATGTTTTCTCATATGTAAAGCCTAGGATTGTGCTCAATATTATGGATTTGGTTGTTTCTATGGATGGAAATGAAGGACCTAGCTACGGTAGACCAATCAATACAGGATATGTTGTTGTAGGAGCTGATGCTGTGGCTGTTGATGCTGTTGCTTCAAAACTAACGGGTCATAATCCAATGGCAATACTCACTATTAAATATGCAAATCAACGAGGACTAGGAGTTGGTGAAATATCTAAGATAAAATTGGTTGGTGATGACATAAAGATAAAGAACTCATTTGAGCAGAATATTCTTTATAGGAATAGGAACAAGAATCTGACTATGCAGCCAATTATATCAAATAACTGTAAAAAGTGTGGTGCATGCTTTAGGAATTGCCCTGTGAAAGCGATTGAATTGGTTGAAGGGAATTATGTTATAGATAGAGAGAAATGTATTAGATGCTATTGCTGTCTTGAGGTATGTGTGCATGAAGCAATAGAGATGTGGACTAATGAAACCAAAGTGGCAAATCTTAGGTTAGGATTATCTTGTAACCAAGATTGTCTATTCTGTACAACAGGACTTGATACTGATTCCACACTGTCCACAGTTGAGGCAAAAAAAAAGATAGATAAATTGAAATCAATGGATGTTGATGGTATTTTCATTACAGGAGGGGAACCTACTATAAGAAATGACCTTCTGGATATAGTGATCTATGCTAAGAATCTTAATATTACAGAGATTGGTCTCCAAACAAATGGAGTTAATCTGGCAGATAACAAGTATTTAAAAGAATTGGTGGCAAATGGTATGACACAAGTTATGGTTTCACTGCATTCTCATGATAAAGAAGTGTCAAACAAACTCACAAAATCCAACAATTTCAAAGAGACTATTGAAGCCCTGAAAAATATTGCGGCTACAAATGTCAAGTGTTCAGTCAGTCATGTGATAAACAAGGAAAATTATAAGGATTTGATCAATTTTGTTAGATATATTTCACAAATATCAACAAAATTCAGCTTTTATTTTGGATTTATCAGACCTAATGGAAACACAGGTAAACATAAGTATCTTGTACCCAAACTCTGTGATATAGAAGTATATATCAGTAAGGTCATGAAGTATTGTAGAAAGATGGGACTGCATTTTTCTATAGAAGGAATTCCATTATGTTATTTATCAGGTTTTGAAAAACAATCAGAAGAGGCACAGAGGAAGCAAAGAATAGCCCAAATTTATATGAGCGGTAGTGAGGAAGGGCACGATGATTTGCACAGAGACATTAATGAAAAATTGAAAGCTAAATCCAAGGAGTGTCGGATTTGCACGCTGAATCATGTTTGTCCTGGAGTATGGAAAGAATATGCAGAAATGCATGGTGTTGATGAGTTGTATCCAGTTTTTCATAAGGTGCTAACATGGTAGATATTGGTTTTACAAATTTCTGCAACAATAATTGTATTATGTGTACCTCGATGATGCCTCCAAACGAGAACTATAAGGAACCAACTTTGGTATATCTGAAGGAATTAGTTGATTCTTCAGCTTTGGATGAA
>JAHIYL010000255.1 GCA_018815145.1 Nanobdellota archaeon
AACATATAATTGTTCAAAAAATTACAACAATAATATGAAAAACTCCCCTTCATAAAAGGAGGAATTCATGTCTTTAAAGAAATATATCATCTATTTTTTATTACAAGCAACGCACTTATTCTGCTTTGTAATATAAAATCTTGAATGATTACCACCCATCAATATTAATTTAAAATCCTCAAAAAAATCCATTCCCAGAAAATTATATGTCAATTTTGGTCGAGTGCACCAACATATTTTAAAGTTCAATTTTTTAATATTTTTGCCAATGTATAAGTTTACTGTTCGTTCAATATATGGAACTGAATTTCCACTTGCATCAGTGGCATTTTTAATTTTTTCACCTGTTTTTGGAGCCTCAAGACCAATATCAATTCCAATTTTATTAGAAATTAAACTTTTATCTGATCCTGTATCAACAAGTAATGAAGTTTGTGTCATAACATTTTGCATCTTAGGGTTTGTTAAAACACAAGGTACCAGAATTTTATATACGTGAGTACCATCCTTATCCTTAACCCTAAAAATATCACTTTCAAAATGATCCTTCATATTTAAAATCTGATTGAATGAATTTTACTTGTTGGAATTTTTGTTAGAAGAATTTTTTCTTTAATAGGTTCTTCGATTTTTGCTTTTTTCATAACTTTAGCAGACGATTCTCCTGAAATTATTTTTCTGTTTGCAACTGCTACCCACTTGCCAGACAGGCTTTTACCTTTTTTAGAATTTAACCTTTTAACTAATAATTTGTGGTTTACCTGTGAGACATCAAGAATTTCAATTAATAAATTTGATTTCATGTTATTTATTTTTTAGTAATGTTTTTGCATTTTTATATATTACTATTTGACAAAGTCAATTTTGTCCGTCGTAGAACCGTCAATAAACAAAAAAACAATCAAAAGAAGAATCTCTATCTGGATTAACTTGCCTAATTAATAACCTAAATAAACATTCCTCACCCATCAAATCTATCCAAATCTGACGGCTTCAAATACTCTTATAGAAGAGATAAGAAAGAACCATATAATTCTTACAGGATCTGAATTTTTTATACGAGCTTTTCTGGTGATGGATAAAGAATGCAGAACCTAAAAGCACTCACGTGTGCACCTCTGGCTGCACTGGTTTTCAGGTTTTACCCGCTCAAAGATAAAAAAAGCTTCTGAATTACAAAAATTTTTTGCATTTATTGGATCAAAGAGGAAATAATACTTAAAAATTTCACTTCCTTTATCATCCTCTCTCTTCACTCACACACTCCATCAAACCAGCTCACGACTTTCTCATCTGCACAGGCTAAACACGCATTGCCATACGTCGCGCCGCACGGAAACTTGACACACTGCACTTTCGTAGAGTCAAACTGGCCGCAGACAGGAGAATATTCTTCTGTGCATACCTCTGGTCTTGGATCTGTGCAATCTATTGCCCTTAATTTTCCATTAGGTTTGTTTTCCACGCAGTCGTCATTGCAGGTTCCTTTTGTGCATGGTGCAAGACATGGCGGCTGGCTATTGTAGCAGGCCGGACACTCGTCAGCCTCTCCCGGCTCACATATGCCATTGCCGCAAACAGATAAGATTGATGGGTCATCATACGAATAGTCTATCCTTCCTTCTCTGTAAGGAATCACAATAGGCTCCAGGTATTTATCCTGCTGTGTCTCCTCATCTATGGGATTTCTCTGCAGTGTGACGTCATAGCAGTCATCGCAAACTTCAACCTTTTCAACACTTACAACAGTATAAGAACTGTAGCTTTGCACTAAAAGGACATTACGAACTACTTCTTTCTCATGCTCGTCAAGCTCCCAGCTCCTTGTGCAAGCGCCGACATCTGCATCAAATGAATAACCTGCAGCAACCAGACATCCATGATCATCTCTGTCTCCACCTATCCTGTTTTGCTCCCGGCAGGATGTAATGAAGAATGCCATCACCAATATTGTCATTAAGTATATTTTTATCATGATCACCTTTGATAAATGATAGATAAAGAAATCTACTATATAAACATATTTTATGCTTCAAACAGGATTGAAGCTATCTTATTTTCTTTCATTTCTCCCACCCAACCATCCTTCTCCATCCTATAATATCCAAATCATTATTTTCTATGCCAAATATATTTATATATCCAAAAAGCCTATTACTGCATACAGATAATTTTATAAACATCTTCAAAAAGAAGGTTGAAAGACAAAATTATCATCAGATTATCAAAGTAAATGGGGGTGGGAAAATATGGAAGAGACTTGCGCATACTGCGACGAGGACATGGCAGGCTATGATATCATGGGACTTCCGTGCTGCAAAAAGCACGTACATGAGTCAGAGAGCCAGGCAAAGACAATGGGCTATGCCTGAAATAAGTATTGCAGCCATCAGTATTGGATTTTCTTTAATAGGGTAACGTGATAGTCTGTATTTTCCCACCAAAAAAACTGATAAACCACCATCATTTCCCCATATCCCATGTTCCTCTACCTAGCACCGCTCAACCGATTCAGCAATCATGTCTATCGTCATCTAATTCTAAAACGAAAAGCTGACTTTGTATTTACTGAACTCATCCGGATACAAGACCTGCACAGAAGCGAAGACAAAATAAAATATTTCAAAGAAGATCTGAATAAAACAATCTTCCAGATAGGCATATCTAATAAACAAGAGATAGACATCGCACTAAAAGCATTCTCTCATGCAAAAGAACTCAACATCAATATGGACTGCCCTATGAGCAGCATGAAAGATACATGCGGAGCAATGCTGCGTAATGAGCCTCTCATGGATGAACTGACAGAGTATTTTGCAAAACAGTGTAAAAAAGTAAAAATCCTTTCAAGTGTAAAGATAAGACTCGGAACAGATGAGAATAATATACAGATAGAAAAATACCTGGATATGTTTGAAAAGAATAGTATTGATAAGGTCTATATCCATGCCAGGCCTCTCAGATACACCTATCTTAGACCTGCTTTACTTGATCCATTGAAATCTCTTAAAAAATACACTTTTCCAATCATCATCAGCGGTGATGTAGATAATTACATATCAGCAAAAAAGATAACAGAGATCATAGACTGCGACATCATGATAGGAAGGGCTGCATTCATGAACCCATTCCTGTTTGAAGAGATAAAGGACAGAGAGAACCTGACAGAAGGCCCATATGACCCGATAAACAAGGACAGGAACATCATTAAGACACCTGACAGCTCATACATGACAGACAAGAAGAAAGACTTCATCAGAGAATACAGAAGACTTGCTGAAAAAGAGAATATAACAATAAATCTGACACTGCTCTTCAAGGGATTGAGCAGCAAGGATGGCTATCTGATCTGAGATAAGAGGATCTCAGATCAGAAAAATATTTATACTTTTCAATCATTTTTACTGTAATCATGGGGTGGAAAATATGAAAAAATCAATTCTATTATTTGTTGTCATGATGGTGCTTGCAACATCTGTCTATGGCCTGGTTGTGATTGAAGATGAAGAGATCAATATCAAAGATGATGTTGACAGCGGCCTGTATGCTGCAGGCGGAACAGTCCTGGTTGATGCAGATGTGGCTGGTGGTTTGACTGCTTTTGGAGGCACGATCACTTTGGATGGGAATGTCATGAAAGGCATGATGGCCTGCGGCGGAGATATTGATATCAATAGCCTGGTTGCTGAAAACATCTTCATATGCGGAGGAAATCTTAATTTTGATGGAAAAGCAGAAGGCGGATTGTTCTCTATGGGAGGAAATATCAATATTGATGGTGATATTGGAAGCGATGTTAGGATCATGGGAGGAAATATCGCAGTCAACGGAGCAGTCGACGGAGATGTCATTGTCATGGGTGGCAGTGTAATCATTAACGGTTATGTGAGCGGCGGAATCTTTGCTCTTGCAGGCGAAGTCACTATCAATGGGATTGTTGAAGGAGATGTTGAGGTAAATGCTGAGAAACTAAGGCTTGGAAAAGATGCTCTGATAAAAGGTGATCTTAAATATACAAGCAGGGTTGAGCCGGACCTGACAGGATCCAAGGTAGGAGGAAGGATAATTAAGGGTGTAGCAGTCCAAAGAAGCAGGACCAGGCCATCAAGACCTTTAACAGATGCTGCCGGAAAGATTGCAAATGTCCTGTCACTGATGCTTGTGAGTGTAGTATTGGTCCTTCTCTTTCCGTCTCTTTTTGATAAAGGAGTAAAAAACATCAGGGAAAAGGCTCTTGAAAGCCTGCTTTTAGGACTCTTGGTGCTGGTCATTGTCCCGTTCGCTGCATTGCTGATAGGAATCACCATCATAGGTATCCCCATTGCACTGATACTGATATTATTGTATATTATTGCGATATACCTTTCAAAGATCTTCTTTGCGCTCTTTCTGGGTGATGCTATGCTTAAAGGTAACAGAGGGCAGGTCATATCTGTCATCCTCGGAGCGGTCCTCTATGCTGCACTTGGATTGATACCCTACATTGGAGGCCTTGTAAGATTATTGGCTCTGCTCCTTGGTCTTGGTGCAATGGCAGCTGCCCTGAGAAAAGAAAAACCTGTAAAGACAGCAAAAGCCGCCGGGAAAAAGACAAAGAAGAAGTAAATCTTTTTTACTGTAAATTTCAGAAAAGAAAAGCTGTGCAGATGCCTGAGAATTCGATCTCAACACAGATTTTCTTCATGTATATTTTTTCTTATATGATGAGATGAAGTCTCTGGATGTTTCTGTGTTCTGGCCAATGACTGTTGGTTGACTATTTTTCGAAAAATATTAATAATCATTATCATATAACTAATATTTGATATCAGATTGAAAAAGCCAAAAACCTATGAATACTATCCTATCCTGAGCGTAATATCAGTGATCATTTTCTACATTGCAGTCTATGCTTTTGGAGCCTATGTCATGTTCAGGCTGCACCTTGCCAGCGGCATAATCTATCTCATCTACCTGTTGATGCTGGAATTCCATGTGTACAAAGATGCATGCCCACACTGCTATTATTATGGAAAGCTCTGCTTCTCAGGCAGGGGCAGGCTGGCAAAGCTGCTCTATAAAAAAGGAGAAGCAAAGAAATTTTGTGAAAGAGAGTTCAATTTTAAGGATTTCTTGCCCCAGCTGGTTGCTGTCCTTGTGCCTGTCATAGTCGGGATTGCCCTATTGGTCTCCAGAGGATTCCATATCCTGACACTGATTGCCACGCTCTATCCGGTATTCAACTGGATTGTGATAAATCCTTTGATATTCGGAAAACTTGGCTGCCCTCACTGCAAACAGGGAAAGATATGCTGCCCTGCACTTGATTTCTTCGGCCAGAAGAGCAATAAGAAGAAGTGAGGAAAAAGGTTTTTGAAAAGTAAAAGCTGTGACATTCGCAACAGCTTACCATATTGCTGTGGTAAATCAACCATTCCAAAAGGCTTTTTTATGCAGAAACTTACCCAAATATACCAGACCCAACATGATTGGAACTTCCCAAAACAAACCCATGGTTGTTCCGAGAGCTGCTTGTGAACCTAAACCAAAAAGAGTTATAGCTGTAGCAATGGCAATTTCAAAATGACTGGAAGAACCGATTATTACAGAGATAATTGCCTCTTTATATTTTAATTTAAAAAGTTTTGTTATGAAAATATTTATTGCTACTACTATTATAAATCCGAGTAATAGTGGCGTAGACACTCGAAGCATTTCTCCGGGATTTTTTAAGAGAACGTCTCCATTCAATGTAAATAACACTATTAATGTTGTCAGAAGGGCAATTATTGTAATTTTTCCAACAATTGGCCTGTATCTTGTTTCAAACCATCTTGATCCTTTATTCGCAACAAGCAATTTTTTTGATATATAACCAATAACTAAAGGTAATCCTATGAATACCAGCACTGAGATTAGTAAGGCATATTTGTCTAAAGTAATACCTTGGATTCCTGTAAGGAGTACAACAACAGGCGCATACAGGAACATGATAGTCAATGTGTTAATACTTGTAGTTATGACATTCTGCTCTTGGTTTCCTTTTGCCAAACTTCCCCATACAATCACCATTGCAGTACATGGACTTGAACCTAAGAGAACCAAGGCAACAATTAATTGATCATGACCTTTTAAAAATATGTTCGCAAGAATAACAGTAACTATTGGAGCAATAATCCAATTAGATAATAATGTCAATAAAATAGGTTTAGGGGCTATTATCAATTTTTTGACTTCTTTAATCTGAAAGTTCAATAACGCAGGATACATCATCAAAAATAAGCAGATTCCGATCGGGACAGAAACATTGCCAATTTGCCAACTGTTTAAGAAAACACTCAACCCGGGTAAATATTGAGAGAACAATATACCTATTAACATACAAATAAAAACCCAAATGTACAAATATTTTTCAAAATTGTTCAAGACTTTTTTCATGTGTTTATTAATTAACTTCTGCTGATATTTAATTCTTTATATTTCATTAGAATAAAAAAAGGGCAATTACACCGTTGTTATGTAAGCGAAAGAAAAGCGCCCAGGGTGAGACTTTCAAACAGACGCTGTTTGGAAGTACCAAACTTCGTTTCTGTATTTGAACTCACGTGTCCTAGGGACAGAGGATCTTTGCGATCGATGATGACCACACAGGGCTATCATACGCACTTTGTAGTACGTAGCAATCCACCGCTATGGCCAGACTAAGCGACCTGGGCATAAGGGTCAGGACCCTTACAAGAATTTGCCTGAGCAAATTCTGTACAGAAGTGCTTTCGCACTTCTTGTATCAACCCTTGTGCTGCATTAAGCAGCACTCGCGGCTGAATTAGGACTCTGACTCTTTGCATCCTAGAGAAATATACATTGTTTTTAAACTTTTTTGAAATGATGCCCAAATCAATCGTCTTTGTCATCAAAATGTGCTTCAAGGACATCATATTCCATTCTTTGTGCAGGTGTGAATTTCCTGATTAATGATTCAGGCCTCTGAACACTTATCACAGGAACAATTGCTCCATTCAATTCTTTTCTTCCAATATAGTCTGCCTTGCTTGTCAATTTTTTCCTGTCGCATTCAATGACTGAGATTTCATCTTCCCTGCTCCTGTATGCCACTGATATGTTCTGATGGAATAGGTAATGCTGCCTGATGATAACTCCTTCCTTATCTCCATCGACCAATACTCTCTGGTTTCTCACAAGATCCCCTTCGTCAAAAAGTATGTACGGCCCATGCCTGTGTTCCTGAGGCACAAGTTCACTGACAAGAGAATCCAGACCATCCAAGGTTCCCTGCTGTAGTCCAAAAATATCATGCAACTCTAACCTGTAATGTTCCATTCCAATATTGCTGCACCTGTACAATCCGACTTTCCTGTTTTGAGCTGACAGGGTTTTTGAGAATGGCATACCAGATACAGCAATACCATACTGCATTGCCTTTTCTTTCAGGATATGCTCCCTGTCAGGCAGCTTATCATAATATATCAATGACATCTATTTGTCTCCTCAATCCAATTTTGTTCTTAACATATGCTGAATACTGAAAATTTGCAGTCATCATCACAAAGTTTTGGCAGGAAGTGACCTACCCACACCCTAAAGGGAGGGGTTTGCGGCCACTTCCTAAACCGCCAAAACTTTGGGATACCAAAGTCGAGGCTGTATCCATGGGCTAAAGTCCCTGGTTTTAGCCTCGACTTTTACGTATAAAATTATGGTCCTGATTCTATAAGATTAAGCAGTCTCGCATAAATCTCCTTATCAGCAGGTGTGAACTTGACAATATTTTTTCTCTTTCTTTTATCGTCGATATTAAATTCACCAACTCGTGCAGGCGAAATATTAGGCACTGTCTCTCCTTTATATTCCTCTGGTCCATTATATTCAGCCCTAGTCTTAAAATTTGTCTCATCACATTCAAATGTTGATATCTCTTCTTCACCGCTAATATATGCAACATAAATACTATTACCAAAATTACTGCCAAAAAAAGACCCAAATTTGCCGACAATCCCTTCCATTGTTCCATTGACCAGGACTTTCTGTTTTCTTTCAGCATCCTTGAAACTGAAGACTATATAAGGCTTATAGTTGATTCCATGAGTCAGATCACTCAAAGGTACAAGGTCGAAGACAAGTGAATCAATCCCTTCCTGAGTTGTCCGCTGCAATGTGAAGTAATCTTCCAGCTGGAGTTTGTACAACCCACCAGTCCGTTCACTGTATCTGAAGTATTTTGCAACCTCCCTGTCCTCTGCCTCAAATGTCATTGCTTCCGGATTGCCCATTATTTTGATACCATCTCTCTCAATCTTTTTCTCTAGCAAACTCGTCATGTCAGGAAGCCCGCAGTAGTAGATCATCGACATTTTTATGACAGATAATACTCACCCACATATAAATGTTATTACTTATAAGTAACATAAATAATAAAATTCCTACTTTATCCTGAAAAACTGAATATTAAATTAAATCCTCTGTTCAACAATTAATCTTAAATATCTCTTCGCTCTCCTATTGCATATCATGGATAAATTATCAAAATGGTTCTTCATCATTGTCTTTGGGATTCCCTGGGGCCTTGCTATACTTTCCATCATATTCCTGTCTGTGTCAGCAGCTTTTGACATGCTCAACCCATTTGACAGGGACTATCGGCTCACAGGAACTGAAGTAAATATAGAAATACTTCAGGATGGAGATATAAATGTACATGAGGACATAAACTATTTTTTCAAGGGCTGCTACAGAGAGGTCTTCAGGGAACTTGACATGTTCTATCCTGATAAGGAGCTGTTCAATCTGGAAGGAATCGATGAACCCTATATTGACAGGGCTTCTGCCAGCTGCATACCTTCCTGCACAGTAGATGACAGGGGCTATGAGATAGCAGGAAATTACGGACAGATCTGCGACAGAGATGCAGAATTATTTGTCGACTACACAATCAAGAAAGGAATTGTGCAGGGCAGCGACACAGCGGAATTCCATTACAAGATCTGGGGAGAGAAATGGGAAAGATCAGTCAAAAGCATAACAGGAACAATCACTCTCCCGCAAGGAATCAATAAAGACCAGGTACAGGTATATTTCAATCCAAAAGGCATTGTCAAAGGATATGAGATAAAAAACAACATCATTACATTCAATACAAGAAAATTCAACAATTTCCTGGAAGTGAGATTATTATTGCCAAAAAGTGCATTTTCAGATAAAGGTGAATTCCTGGAAAATGCCCAGCTCAAGAAAGCAGATATCATCATGATTCAGGATGCCTATGAGAATAAATACAATGCAATCTATGCAATATCTCTATTTTTCTATGTAACTGTCCTTTTCCTCCTCTTGTACGTACCTTACCACCTGTTCAACAAGTATGGGAAGGAACCAGACATCCACTACAATGCAAGGTTTGAAAGAGAACCTGTGCCTGATATCAAGCCCTATGTCGTGAATTCACTATGCATCGGAAAGACAGGAGATACTGACCCCAATGCAATCACAGCCACACTACTTGATCTGATACGAAGAAAACATATCCGGATGGAGGCAAGTAATAGCAAAAAAAGTACAATGACCCTCTTTTTCCAGAAAAACAAAAAAGACAGATTATCTGACCCTGAACAGGAGCTCTTTGACTATTTCCACTCCCTTGCAAAGGATGATGAACTTAAATGGGATGACCTGCTCGCAAAACTCAAAACAGTAAAAGAGAGCAAAAGATATCTTGCATTTGCACTTAGGTTCGAGAATGCAGTGGATGATGATTACAAGCTCAAAGAATACTTCGACAATAAGGGAAATACATATTTCAAGACATTCTGTGCACTCATGATGTCAGCATCGTTCATCCTTTTCTGGGTTTTTGCATTTGTCAATGATGATGGGCTCTATCCAATAGCAAGTAACCTATCTTTGATATTCATCCTTTCCACAGTCTCATGCCTGGCCGGCCTGTTTATCCCGGCAAAAGTGTTTGGGAGGTTCTCTCCGAAAGGGTATGAGATATACAGGAAATCAATGAATTACAGAAGATTCATGACAGACCTCACGCAATTGAAAAAGTATCCTCCTGCCTCCCTTATTATATGGGAAGAGCAGCTTGTCTATGCAGCGCTTTTCGGTGCTGCTGAGAAGGTCATAAAACAGATGAAGCTTTCTGTAAAAGAAGACATGGTCGCATCCAGCAATATCTATCCGCTCTATCATGTCAATACATTCAGGGCCTTCTCAAGACCATACAGCCTTGCTTCATCAACAGTTGCAAGGGCAAACAGCAGCAGCGGTTCCGGCTTTTCAGGAGGAGGGTTCTCAGGCGGCGGCAGTGTAGGCGGCGGGTTTGGCGGAGGAGGCGGAGGGGCTAGATAAAAGTCACTCAGTAAAATCCCATGAATAAGAACAATAACAATATTATGTTGGCAGGATTGATACTTATTTTTGTGTTGATAGGTTGTTCACCTGCAGCTCCTGAACCAGAAAAGCCTGAACCAGCAGAACCTGCAGAAGAACCAGCTGAGACTCCTTCGTCTCTTGAACCAGAAACATCTAGTCCAATGGATATTGAGACATTGACACCAATATTTGGAGTAGAACCCGCAGAATTTTTTGATCCAGAGGTGGAGACAACCATTGTCTTTGGCGGGGATGTGATGCATAAGAGGAAAGGAATATTCTCAGATGTAGATTTCCAGAAGACATTTGAACACATAGGTCCTGTACTTAAAAGTGCTGATATTGCCTCAATAAATCTTGAGATGGCTGTGTGTGAAACTTTAAAAGAAGATGGTACATGGAGGGATTTTCAACATTACAATACCTATAAGCTCTTTGGTGATCCGCAGGATATTGGGACATTGAGACAAAATGGTGTTGATATTGCAGTGATTGCAAACAACGACGCCTATAATTTTGGGGAAGTATGCTTCTCTGAAATGCTAGAGACCTTTAAACAAAATGGTATGAATGAGGATAGGACCTCTTGCGAATCTGATGAAAAAATCTGCTATATTGGAGGAGGCAGTAATACTATTGAAGCTACAAAACCTATTGTCATCAACAATGGTGGAACAAATTTTGTGTTTCTTGCTTTTGCTGATATTGACTGTCATCATTATGATTGGATCGCAAGAGAAGATCACACAGGCATTGCACCAATGTATCTTAGACAGTGGAATGAGGAAACAGAAAAATGGGGAGGTGAAGAACTGTCACAGATTGATCAATATATTAAAAAAATTAAGGATCCAAATAGTCCAGATTTTATTGAGAATGCATTTATCATTGTTCAGTTCCATGTCTGTGATTTAAGAGCTCATAAATATGATTCATTAGCTGCGTGGAATGGTGCTGACTTAATTGTTGATCATGGCTATCATAAGCTTGATGATGTGTGGTTTGAAGGACCAGAAAGGACTCCGATTTTTCAGGATCTAGGCAATCTTGTCTTTGATGATGCAATAAGATATGGTGAAGATAGTACAGAACTCAATAGAAGGCATGCACTTGTAGAGGTTGTTGTAAAGAACAGGGAGATTACTGGAGTGAACATATTTCCATTCTATTCTGCAGTACGCCAGACACCTGCTCCGCCGAACAAGTATGGGACCGATCCTCCTGAACCAGATATTGAAAAAGGTAGAGAAATTGCAGATCGATTCATGTTAGGTATCATTGGATGTGATGAGGAGAATCCAGTACTATCTTTTGATCCGATGAAGTTCAGCTATACCTGCTGATATTGTAACTGCAATACTAATTCTGTCTTTAATCAATCATATTCAATATAAATCTATAAAATACCCAACACACCCCACTGGTCAACCACCCGCAACATTTTTAAAACAAATTCTCTTTTGCATTCTGTATGTCGATATTTGATGATATGCTGAAGAGTGACCAGAC
>JAHIYL010000256.1 GCA_018815145.1 Nanobdellota archaeon
AAGTGCCATATTGAAAGTAATGTTCATTAACTATAAAAATATTTTTATTTTTATTATTGTAAAGTGATAAATTACTCAATAACCAATCAATCGGTACGCATCAACCAATGCAGGCCTGTACATGTCATTCCTCTTATTTGCTGCCAAGTATCTATCTATCCATGCTTTTGTCTCCACATTTGTGCCAATCAGATACTTATTGGTTGCATCTATTTGCTCCTTGTCAACATTTTTTAGGTTGGCTTTAAAATACCTCTTCATCAGCTGCATTGAATCAAACATGACATGATAGTCTTTGATTGTGAATTCTTCAGCCTTTTCTTCTCTTATCCTCATTGCAGTTGAAAGGACTTCCAAATATTCTGCTTTTACATAATTATCAGGTTTATTTTCCTGAAATTGGATCAATTTTTCCAGACACTTATTTTCAAAATTATAATATATCTCAGAAAAATCCTCTGTCTTTTTGAGCATAGTTTCATGGAACATAACACCTGCAATTGATCTTATGTAACCTTTTGCAACAAGATAAGGATCATCCTCAGCAAGTCCCTGTGCAATGTATCTTGTAGCTGCAATAAACAACTGATAGCCTTCATATTCAGGGACCAGAACCTCAGACAATCTCTTCTTAATCCTCTCATATTCAAGTATTGCACCAAAAAGCGGCAATGAATTTTTCAAAAATACATTCAATGTGACCCAATGCTGCAGCATTCCTGAAAACTCCTCTGCAGGCAGCAGTGGATAGTCACCATTCATCTTGAAGGGTTCAGCATATACATTTACATCAATAGGTACATCGAGTTTTTGGGCCTCTTCTTCAAGGTACTCTTCGAGCGCATGTATCCTATCTTCAAGATTTCCTTTGCTTTTTTCATCTACAATTATATCTATGTCAAGGTCAGAGTGAGTATATTTGCTTCCGGATGCAAGGATGATCATTTCTCTTTCGTATTCCTTGAAAACCGTATTTAAGTATTCAGAAACCCTTTGCTGAAAATTGGTCCGTGGATTTTTTTTATGAGATGTCATTTGAAGGAAACAAGGAAAAATGCATCTTCTTTAAAACTAAAGGCTATTGTTCAAAACAGGATATGAAGAAAAAATTTATTCTCTAAAAGGTATAAGTTCTTAAAGAAAAACGAATTCTTATCAATTGATATTTTCCAAAAAATTTTGTTTTTCAAAATTCTTTTTTTCGTCCAGAAGCAGTCCTGTGATATTTCCCGAATTCCTTGATCTTCTTTGCAAGCTCTTTGTCAATGACTGGTCCTTCTTTGCACATCCGGATGCCTAAATCATCGACCACACACTGGCCGCAGATACCAAATCCGCACTTCATATATCTTTCCAGTGAAAGCTGGCAGTCAACATCAAATTTATCTGAAAGCTCGACCACCTTTTTCATCATCAATTCAGGTCCTACAGTGTAGATGCAGTCAATCTTTTCAGTTTTTAGTATCCCTTCCAATACATCTGTTGTGAATCCCTTTGCTCCAAGGCTGCCGTCATCAGTTGCATAATGGGTCCTGCAGGCTTTTGACTCTTTGTCGCACATGACTACATTCCCCTTTGTTTTTGCACCTGTTATAAAGTGAACATCTATACCTTGTTTTATTGCTTCATCAGCCAAAAAATTCAATGGAGCAATTCCATATCCGCCTGCAACCAGGGCGATGTTCTTTCCTTTCAGCTCAAAACTGGTCCCATATGGTCCTCTGATCCCGACCATATCACCGACCTTCACTTCAAACATCTTTTCTGTGAATGGTCCTACCTTACAAATAGTTGCTGAAAACCTATCATTATCCTGGCTAGATACACCATATGGTTTTTCATCGACACCTGGCACCCAGATGAGGAAGAATTGACCGGGTTTTGAACCAAATCCTTTTTTTTCAAAAGTGAATGTCTTGATGTCTTGAGCCTCATCCCTGATGGCCCTGATCTTTACCATTTCAGGCTGTTCAATCTTTGTTTTGCACTCACAGTTCTTATCTGTAGCGTCACTCATGCGCAACACCAACCATATCTTTTATTGTCTTATAATTGTTTTTTTCCATGAATTCAAGTATCTCCTCATTCATTTTCCTGAACACAGAAATATCTCCATAAAGTACTGCTGTGCCAACGCCCACAAGAGAAGCACCAGCCATGATCATCTGGATTGCATCCCGTCCATCTGTGACTCCGCCTGTACCGATGATAGGAATCCTGACTGCAGCATAAACATCCCAGATTCTTTTTAATGCAATTGGAAACAATCCAGGGCCGGATACTCCGCCAAATTTATTTGACAGCACTGGCTTTTTTGCTTCAGGATTTATGATAAGGCCGGGACCAAGAGTATTCCCCATATTGATTGCATCAGCACCTGCAATTTCACATGCTTTTGCAATCTCTCCTATATTGAGTGCATTTGGTGAAAGTTTGACTATGACCGGGATATCTGTCTTTTGCTTTACAAGTTTTGTAAGTTGTGCAGCCGCTTCTTTATCCATTGCAAAAGGGATTCCTGCTTCAGATTCAACATTTGGACATGAGATGTTGATTTCAATCAGGTCAGGTTTAACTTTGCTTATTTTTTGAGCCAGTTCACCAAAAAGACCTGTCTTAAAAGCAAAAATGCTTGCGATGATCGGTTCTTTGCAACGCTGCCTATATTCAATTATCTCGTTCACTCCTTCATCAATCCCTGCATTGGAAAGTCCTACTGCATTCATGAATCCTCCTTCAAAAGAGAGCATCGTCGGGCAGGGATGGCCCTTCCTCTCTTCAGGCCCAAGAGACTTCATAGTGACTCCGCCGGCTCCATTGTTTATTACATTTATCATCGATGATGCAGTAACACCCAGGACACCTGAAGCAAGAACGAGTGGACTTCTGAATTCAACACCGCAAAGATTGGTTTTCAGGCTTGCCATTTTTATAGTTTTATTACTAATTTTTGGAATGTTTATGCTTTTTTAAATTGTGTGGTTATTGCTTATTGTTACTATCAAATATAATCCTTGAATTCAGCTATATATCTTCTTACAAAATACAGCAAAAAACCATTCTCATCCTTTTCAAGTGCATGATAATATGTTCTTCTTTTTTTGTAAGGAATAATCATAATAGGATATTTATACTTTCTTAATATTAGTGCGATAATCAGTCTTCCAATTCTTCCGTTTCCATCACCAAAAGGATGGATTTTTTCAAATTTGTGGTGTGCTCTAGCTGCAAATTCAACAGCATGCATTGTTGCATTATTTTGTTCTATCCAATCAAAATAATCTTTTAATAGTTTTTTTAGATCCTGCCAGTCAGGTGCTCTATAATTTCCTACTTTTACAGAATATTCCCTGATTAGTCCAGCAATATCTGGTTTTGTTTCAAAAAAAAGTGCTTTGTGCCATTTCTTGATTGTTTTTAGATCAAATTCAGATCTTGAATTTATTACTTCTAAAAATAATTTTGAGTGACTGAGTGTCTCTTTTACATCATCGATTGGTTTATTTGGTGATATCCTTTTTTTGATTAGTTCATCAGTTTCCTCAAGAGTTATTGTTGAGCCTTCTATGGCATTTGTGCTATATGTAAATGCAACTGACAGGTCAATCAGGTTCTTTTTCTTGATGCTTTCAGGAAGTTTTTTCCAATCTCTGTTAAAATTCTTTTTAATAGAATCAAGTTTTATGAAAACATCTTCTTTAAGGCATTTTTGGAGGAATTTGATTTTGATTGATTCAATATCAACTGGAATCTCTTTACCAAGATACTTTTTTCTTGATACAACCTGTCCATTTTTTCTAAAAGAGTGAAAAAGATAGTAGAATCCCTTATTATTTATTATTTGCATCTTATACCGGTAGGATTACAAATTTATAAATTTATTGATTATTCCATATTTTGTAAGCCTATTGTAAAGCATTATGATTACCTAAAAAATATCTCACCTATCTCTTCATTCAGTTCCTTCAGAGCTTCCACAGCTGCCTTAGCATAATGATCTGTACCCTTTTTTATATATGCAAAATTGATTCCTGATGAAGAATTTATCCTGTGGATTGACAGTTCATTGCCAGATTCTTTGAGCATCTTTACGACCTCTGCAGCTGATCCCCCTTGGGCGCCTACTCCAGGTATGAGCATCGGTATCTCCTTTCCGGACTTTACAAAATATTTACTGATCTCTTTCAGCTCTTCAGGATATGTTGCACCGATGACAGCACCTGTTCCGGGCTTAGCCCATTCAAGCAGTTTTTCTGCTGTCTTCATGTACATAGGTATACCGTCAACTTCAAGGTTCTGCAAGTCAACTGCGCCTTTATTTGATGTCCTGACCAATACATATACACCTTTGCTATTTTCACAGTGGTCTATAAAAGGGCCTACAGAATCAAATCCCATGTAAGGAGCGATTGTTATTGAGTCTGCTTCATAATATTCAAAAAGTGCTTTGGCATATGCCTTGCTTGTCTTACCTATATCGCCTCTCTTAGCATCCAGGATAACAGGGATTCCTGCTTCCTGGTATGCCTTCATCAGTTTTTTCAGTGTGACAAGGCACTCAACACCATATTGCTCATAAAAAGCAATGTTAGGCTTTACAATTGCTGGCTTGATCCCTGTCTTTTCCATCTCTGCCAGGATATCCATATAGAATTTGAGTATGACTTCATGCGGTGCTCCTTTTAGAGGTATCTTCTCCAATACAGGGTCCATTCCCATGCAGACGATTGAATTGTGTTCTTTTGATTTTGCTCTTAATGATTCTATGTAGTTCATTGATTTTCACCTTATTGAATATTGTATTTTGATGATAATTAATTTTTAAATATTTTTCATTCACTGGCGGCAGTCCTCCCTTCGGTCGTCGTGTGACACCCCGGATGGGGCGTCCCCCGTCACACCTGCGCCAATGAAAAATATTATTCATCTGTTCTCCTAAGAGAACACTATGATTTTTATTATCTTGCCACCAAGACGCGATGGAATATTGCGCAGCAATATGGAATAGGACTCGCTAGAGTCCGTCGCTGTCATGATGGTGGCATTCATTCAATTTTTTTAATCCAATTTCTCCTTTTTAAAACTCTAACTTATCTACTCCATACTTATCAAAGTAAGCAACAAGTTCTTTTTTTCCATCTTCTGAAATATCTGCAGCGACTTTTGGCAGCATCCTCAAGGCATCGCTGAGATTATAGTACTTGAATCCATATTCCTCGACCTTCTCAGCAACACTTTTTCCATCATCCCTCTTTTCGCATCTATTCATCAGACCAAGGGCAGCGACAATTTCTACATTAGCTTCCTTTAGCTGTCCGATTGACTCCAGCATAGAACCGCCGGTAGTTGTGACATCCTCAAGTACAATCACCTTGTCGCCTTCTTTTACAGGACCTATGAAATACCGATCTTTTGCAGCGCCATGCGGCTTTGGAGTCTTTCTTCCTATGACAACAGGCATATTGTCATCATCATCGGCTTTTCCTTTCAGATAATTCAGGATTGTACCGAGCTTTGTGATTCCATCAGGCACGCCGTAGAAATAATCATACTCAATTCCAATGTCATCAACAAAATCAAGTATGAACTGAGACACTTTGTCCAGTGCACCCACAGTGTTCTGCAGGTTCCTGCAATTGGCATACCAGTTTGATATCCTTCCGGATTTCAGTGTTATTGGTTTTTCAAAAAACCCGACAACATTATTTGCTATCAAGAAATTATCATATTCATCTCTGTTGAATCTAGCCATTTTATATTCCCCCTATTGATGATGTGCTGCATACAATAATCAACTAATAAAAGTTTTTAACTAATAAAACTTTTCATATACAAAATGAAACTCCGCCTCCACCAATTCCTCTCTCAAACAGGCTTATTTTCCAGCAAATTCGATATTGAGGAAGCCATCAGCTCAGGAAATATCCAGATAAATGGCAAGATCTGTACAAAAAGAAATTTTCAGTTCAATCCAAACACCAGGAAGATTACCTATAAAGGCAAGGAATTGGCAAAAATCAAGGAAAAACTATATATTATATTTAACAAGCCAACAGGCTATCTATCAACAAGACTTACCGAAAATGACAAATACATGGGAAAAAAATCCATGTTGGACCTAGTGAAAGATATTGAGCCGGATGTCAAGAATACACTTTCAGCAGTAGGTCGGCTTGATGAGGAAACAAGCGGTCTGATAATTATATCAAATGACGGCAAACTCAATTTTTTTATTGCATCACCTGAAAATGCAATCACTAAGACATATGAGGTTGTACTTGAAAAGGCTTTATCTGTTCAGGATATTGAGTTGATAAAAAAAGGTATAGTCATAAAAAAGGATGAAGTGGGCCAGAAGATTGACTCATATACAGCAAAGCCCATCAGTCTTGAAAAAATTTCTGATACAAAGTATGAGATTGTTATCGATGAAGGCAAGAAAAGAGAAGTAAGACGGATATTTCTGGCTATAGGCAATAGTGTAATAAGTCTAAAACGGATAGCCATTGGGAACATCAAATTAAATGAAGAAAAATTAAAACCTGGACAATTAAAAAAAGTCAGCAGAAAATTCCTTCTTGAAAATTTAAATGGCAATTAAGTACTATTATAAAGTAGTAATATTTTTAT
>JAHIYL010000257.1 GCA_018815145.1 Nanobdellota archaeon
GTATTTGTATGGTATAGTAGAAAACCTCCTCCTGAAATTATAAAAGAACAAAAAGAATTGGTGGTTTGGATTAATTAGCAATCCATAAATTCGTCACGAAGTGACTTTCTTGTGAAACGGTTATTGTTTGAATTGTACTCCAGCATGATTGCTGCGGAATCACACCCGCCTTTCTGTGAAGGACCAGCTGCACCGCAGAATCTGTTTGTATAACTGAAATCATTATTAAAAATATAATTGTTATTTGACTTGACCAAATGGATTCCATAGCCTGAATTGTGATCTGCATAATTATGTAAAATATTGCATTTGTGTGAAGATATCATGGTTATCCCTACACCTTGGTTTTGAAGATAATTATTGTCAACAATAACATCGTATGAGTCTTTCATATATATTCCGCCACCTGAATTTACATCAAATTCTTCACCATACTTTGTCCACGGACCACATACGGGTCTCCAGTCATAATAGTATGGATTATCAAACAAAGAAAAACAAGCAATGGCTGAAGCATCATCATAATTATCAGATATTGAATTATCTTCAATTGTTATTTTGGATGCTTGTCCAATATAAACTCCCCATCGAAAATTTTTAATGATACAGTTCCTTATGATAACATTGTCGGTACCGATTATTTCTATGCCATTGCTCCTGAAATCTCCTGCAAGTGTGAGATCCTCACAATCCAGTATAAGCGGTTCATCTGTGTCATCTGATTCAAGAATTATTCCTGTTGACTCAAATCCAACCATTTTTGTGCTACCATCAATTTTTCCACCTAATATATCCCTCAGTCTTTTTTCTCCACTTCCTTTAATTATTATTGGGTCATTGTTTTCAATCATGTCTTTTCTATCATCCAAATCATAAACGAATGAATTAATATTGGAAGATATTAAACGTACTTTGATATATTCTTCTTCTCCGCCAGTAATATATTCAAGAGGATTTAATCCACCATTGCCAATAAAAATTATTCCGTTATCAGAGGTTTTAATATTGGGTTTTTCACCATAAGTGTTTAGAAATTTTCCATTCACATAAGTTCTGGTTCCAAAATCTCCCCACTCAATTACAAGGTTTACCTTATCATTTCTTTTCCACACATTACCAGAAATTGCATGAGGAACAATCTTATCAAACAATAGACTGGATGGAACCGGATTTGATGTCATCCATCCGCTTTCAATTTTAGGTTCTATATATCTAATTACTTCAAAATTTCCTTCTTTAAGAGGTATATGTAAAATTCTTTTTGCACCTTGAAGATGTTGATTTGAATCCCAACGGGGTATGAATTCAATTTCAACAACACCTGATTCTACATATAATTCTCTTTCAAGATCATAACGTAGATAAGAATCCTTGTTAAAAAAGACACTCCTCTTTTTTGGATTGAAATAAGCCTTTTGCTCAGAAGGCAAAATTGTTTTTTCATCCATGGATGTACATTCCAGACCTTTTGTAAAGTCACAATCTAGAAGATTCTCGTAATAGTCCGAGGAGCATTTGCCTTCTTTTACATAGTCAAAGAAATTAGGGCAGCAGGCATTTGTACCATCAAGACTCCTTTCACTATATTTTGATATAAAATGACTGCCTTTGTCCGTACATTCATTACATGGATTATTTTCCTTCGCATCGGTAGAGGTTCCCTCTTCAAAGAGATCTTTTGTGAGTCCAACTTTCTTACCCTGTTTTTCCTGAATTTTGTCCTCAAAATTGGCACATATATCCTCTTCTTCAAAAATATTGAATTCAGAAGTTTTTTCCACAAATACATCCTTAATATCAATGATTGGATCTTTCCATTCCATATATCCTTCTGTCTCAATACAAGTTCTTATTTTCCCATCATCATCAGGATATTGCTCTGCATCAATTGAAGACCAATATGTACAATCTTTATAATAATCATTTCCTGAAACAGCAATATATTCTTCCTCATTTTTACAGATTAGACAATTGTTCCAATGTCTGTCATCCCAATTTGCTTTTATCTTGCCGTTTTCGACGGTAATTTTACATTTAGGAGTCCCCAACCCATACAACCAGTTTGTGTAATAATCAATATATGTAGTCCCACGTGTATATAATTCAGTTAAATCTAATCTACGATAATTTTGACAACCTTGGTCATCCCATTGATTTTCATAATTGACTGCAAAAAGTTTGGATTTCCCATCATCCATCTCTTTTTCACATAACCAACAACGATTGTCCCAGTTAAAATAATAGAAATTGAATGGGTCTTCAGTTCTTTTTTGTGAAGTAGCATATGTCATCAAAGGGTTTTCCCAATGGAATTTTTGATCTTTAATTACACAATGCTTCTTAATGTTGTATTCTTTTAAATAGTAATATTTGTCATCCTCCTCTGACCATAGTCTGCAACTGAAATCAATATTGATGTCTGAGGGGAACATTTGGTTTCCAAGATTGTCTGGGCAAATCCAGCAAGAGTTAGGTATATAATCCCAAGATAATCCACCGTTGGTTTCTTTTTTGCATTTGGTGTTTGCTATGGTCAGGTAACTTTCATCCAGAAACAGGTAATCCTCTTTATCATTTGATGTCCATAGCCTACAGCTTCCATCAATATCGCTTTCAGAAGCAAATTCAAATTCCTGCCCAAGTTCATTTTCAATATTCGGATTGAGGCAAATCCAACATGAATTAGGTATCTCTTTCCAGATTAATTTTTGTTCGTCTCCCATATGGCATTCATATGTTTTGAAACCTTTTCCTTCTACATCGATATTGAAGTCAGGAAAGAATAATTCGTGCTCTGAAATATCTTCACTTGTGATTTCAATATGTTCGAAGCAGCCCTGTTCAGTTCCATGGTCTTCGTAGGCTGCACTTGCCCAATATGTAATATCAGATCCTTCAAATATTTTTTTGCATTTGAAACAAGATTCCTCTTTTGAAAAATTGCATGAGCAAAGTAAAATTAGAATAATTGAAAAAATAAACTTTTTTTTTA
>JAHIYL010000258.1 GCA_018815145.1 Nanobdellota archaeon
ATCCTGCTTCCCTGAATAAATGTTATTGAACCAAGAATTATGATAGAGACAAATATAATTGAAAACAAACTCATTGATATTTTCTTGTTCAGTGAAAGCTTCATCTTAGGTCAGCACTTTTTTTAGTATTGTATCTGATGCTTCATGTCGTCCACTTATTGCTAATTTCCCGGATCTCTCCGGCCCAGATCATAGTACCAAGTACCTGGTTGATTTCGCTGATTAAGGCAAGATTGTCTTTTTTTGTGGCAATACCATAAAATTCCTGGGTGAACGGCTCACCAACAATCATCAGGCCAGGCTCCAGATTGATGACATCAATTCCTGCAACATAATCCAGAATAATTGCATCCAGATGACCTGCTGTCAGATCATAGATCATACCGCTCCGGGGATTTTCCTCAGGTATTTCATAGCTATCATATGCAGTTACAGAACCAGAGAATTTTTCTGCTTCATATTGACCGGTTGTGTCAGTCTGAACACCAATTTTCATATCTTTTAAGCCTTCTTTTATCCTTATTTCTTTATTCTCTTCTCTTACAATGATCACCTGACCACCATTGAAATAAGGTACGCTGAACAGCATTTCTTCTGACCTTTCAGGAGTTACTGTAATCGATGACACTGCAATGTCGATTTCACCGGATTTTACAGCATCGAAAAGTGCATCCCATTCATAATCTCGAACTACCAGCTGAACTCCTATTTCATCAGCAATTTTTTTCGTGACATCAATGTCTATGCCTACAATTTCTCCTGATTCATCAAAAAATTCCATTTTTCCATATGGTGCATCTGTTCCGACAATAAGAGTACCTTTTTCTTTGATATCCAGGAGTGAACTGTCTGTAAGTCCTTCATTATCCTGAGTTTCTGCCTGCCGGCAGCCCAACAAGATGACTGAAAGGGCAAATACAAAATAAATTATTTCAATTTTTTTCATGTGATTCACGTTCCTTATTTTTTACCATAAATCTTTTCTAAAAATTCCATTGTATAGACATTATTCAAGTCTACACTATTTTTTATGATCCCCTGTTCCAGCAAAATGTCCTGAGCATTCTGCCATTCTTTTTGTTCCATCATGCCAAATTGCGAATCTCCTGTGTGTATCAATGGTATTGTCTGCTTTAGCATATATGTCTCATGAGCTTTTGTCCGGTCAACAGCATATTTCAGGACAATATCAACTGCCTGCTCCTCATGTTCAATAGAATATTGCCATCCTTCAAATGTTGCTCTTAAAAATGCTTCAACCAGATCCGGGTCATTATTGATCGTGTCTTCATGGACAATGATGATATCACCATAGATGTTGACTCCGTATTCTGCAGGCAGAATGATATTGACTTCATGGCCTGCTTCTATTGCCTGATGCGGTTCATTGATCACATACCCTGTTGATACATCTGTCTCTCCAGCCAATAGTTCAGCTGCATCATATCCTATTGTTACCTCATTTATGCTATCCCTATCAATCCCAAGTTTTCCAAGCATTGCCTGATATATGATGCCCACATTGACTTCTGTTCCGTCAGCAGCTCTTTCGATTCCTACAGTCTTTCCAACCAAATCCTCTGGTTTTGTTATTCCTGATTCCTTCAGAGAATAAAGACACACAGGTGAAATCTTATAGATGACTGCAATAGCCTTTACATCATCTGCTTTCCCATTGGCTTTTGCTATCAACAGTTCTTCAGCGCCGGTCAATCCAAATTCAACCTCTTTATTCTGGACCATCTCTATGGGAAAATTCGTGAAATCAAACTCTTCAAAATTTTCAATCTCAATCCCGTATTTTTCATAGAATCCAATGTCATTGGCAACATAATTGCCTGTAAATTGAGCCTGATGGACCCATTTCAATTGAACCTCTACAGGGATTAATTTATCATCTGTTTTCTGGTTTTGGCATCCAATTGAAAATATAAGCAGTGCTAAAAGTACAGTCCATATTATTTCTGTTTTCATGTCTCTTCACCTTGTTATTGTATAGATTTATTCATTTGATATTGTTCATTTTTTTGCATTCTTTTAAGGTTCACTCTTTTTTTGCAGTTCAGACAATTTCCTCTTGAGTTCTATCATCTTGAGTTCCCTGCCTAGGGTGACTTTTTGGAATTTCTCAAGTTCATAGATCTTATTTCTGAGCTCTTTTGTCCTAAATTCTACTTCTAATTCAAGCTCTTTCTCATGTTTTTTGATCATTGCTCGGGATTTTTTTAACTCTTTGACCATATTTATGAATTCCAATGTGAGATAACCAATCTCATCATCTGTTGACTTTTCTAATTTGACATCATAGTTTCCTTTCATTATCTCCGTTGTCTGTTGCTTCAGAATTGTTATTGGTTTCACAATGGAGCGTGATATAGCCACTGAAGAGACCAGACCGATCACCAATATAAGAATTCCTGACAAGATTATGGATGAAAATATCTCATCAATCATCTTGTCCTGTTGTGTCACGTACCCATGTATATGATCAAGATGCAATGTAAACTTCTCTAAATTTCTTGATTTGATACTTTCGATCAATGCAAACAAGGCAATGGTTTTTTCATTTGTTGTTTTACTGTCTTTTGTTATTTCATCTTCTATAAAATATGTAAGCAGGTCCTGTAATTCACTTATCTCGTTTTTTTGCTGTTCTATTTGAGAATAAAATTTTTCTTTTTCAGCTTCTTCCTCAAAATGAAGAGATAAATCAGTCCTTATATCTGTTTCAGATAATTTTTCCTCAATTTTTTCCAGGGAAGCTGCTGCTTCCTCATAATATTGTGAATGCCCGATAATCAAAAATTTTTCAATATTTTTTTCAAATCCTTCGAGCTGGACAGTTGTCAAAAAGATATTCTGAGATGCCAGAGAATGAGGAATGAGATGTGCTGAATTGCTCTTTACATCGCTTATTGTGTAGAAGAACAATGCAGAAAAGAATAGGTATATAATAAGAATGAATAAAAAGCTCATAAGTATTCTTGCGTGCAGGCTTATTTTCATGTTTGTTTTACCTAATTATTTCAGCAATTTTCAAAAGATCTGGTTTGAATACAATATCTAGTTTTTCACCTAATTTCAGGTTGATGATAAAGTTTCCTTTCTTATTTGTGACTATAGGAATATCATCAGGACTCTCTCCATCGATTATACGTAATGCTGTCTCGCCAGACCATTCTCCTTGTTCATCAGGACTTTTTGTCATTCCGATTACAGCATACTGCATCATCCAGTCATTTGTAGTTCCGACAGGCACTTTGATATTCTCATTTACAAATTGTTGAGCTTCATCATCATCCCAATCCAGGATGCCTGCATTATTCTCAAAAATAATTACATCTGCCTCATCCTGCAATTCCAAGAAGACCTCTTTCCATTGGCTCATTGTGCTCGCAAAATAGTACTTCTCAATTGAGAGACCAAGCAAAGACCCATAGTATTCAAGATTCTTTTTTTCAGTCTCTGTGTCAGCTGAGAGATATCCAATCCTATCTCCTCCGGAATATTGCTTGAGTATTTCAATCAACTCTGATGTAAGACTGATTTCAACCATGCCGGCAGTATTCTTGAAAGGAGCACCATATAGTGAAGCATCCCAATTAAGGCCGCAGAAGACTATTGGAAGGTCTGCATCTTTATAATAAGGCAAAACCAAATATTTGAAGCTATTGTCATCAGAGACTATAAGCACATCCGGCTGATATTCCTCTACTGCCTGCCAGGCTAATCTGCCTGCCATAATCTTAAAATCTTCTGCAGGATGATTTTTCGTGTCCATCCTATGGATTTTGACCTCAATACCGCTCTCTCCCAGAATCCTGGTGATTCCTCTTGTAATCCCATCACTCCAGTCATAGCCTTCATGATATGAATCAATATACATTATCTTTTTTCCGATGTATTGGTTTTTTTGCATGCTGATGTCTTCAGTCTGTGGTAAAGTCTTTTGTGCACATCCGGAAAATAAAAAAAAAAGAGAGATCATAATTCCTGCAAATATTGGATAATTATTTGTTTTCATCTCTTTTCCCCTTTTTTATGATGAATATTCATTCCTTCGATCATTCTTTTAAGTTCGATCATCTTGAGCTCTCTGCCTATGGTAAGCCTTTTAAATCTTTCCAGCTCATCGATTCTTTGCTGAAGCTCAAGATTCAGTCTTTTTTGCTCTTCTTCAGATTTTAGTTTATCAGTGATATCCATCCCGACTGATATCACCAGAGATACTTTTTTTGTCTGCTCATCCAGGATCACTGAATTAGACCATTGTATAATTGCCTGTCTATTATCTTTGCAGGTGATCGGATTGATATGCACACTGTCATGTTTTTCCTTAAGCAATAAGTTAAACACCTGAGAGACTTCTGGCAGCAATTTGGGTCGCAAAAATAATCTGAACCAGTTCTTTCCGATAACTTCCTGCTTCTTGTATCCGGAAATCTTTTCAGCAGCAGCATTAAAATGGTGAATATTTCCGTCAGGATCAAGGCAGACGACAAATCCGGGAGCTGTCTCTATTACCTTTTCAGAGAATTCCTTTGATTTTTTCAGTTCAATCTCATATTTCCTTCTTTCTGTAATATCCTGTACAAATCCTTTTAATATTGAAGGCTTCTTATCTTTGTCAAGGATGAGCTCACCAGCTTTGGCCCATACATGATGTATCGACTTGTCAGGCCAGACTATCCTATACTCTAATGGGATAGGTGTCTTTTTTGTGATGACAGAAATATTTGATTCTTCCACTTTTTTCCTGTCATCAGGATGGACTGCTTTTGAGATGATGTCATTTAGGTTTCCTGCAAAACTCTGCTTGTCAATCCCGAATATATTATACATCTCATCTGACCATGTCACTTTCCCTGTTTTGATGTCCCAGACCCAGCTTCCGACATGTGAATAGCTTTGGGCTTGTGCCAGGTCTTCTGCCATTTTCTTTAGGGCGTCTTGAGATTTTTTTTCATTTGAAATGTCCCTTACAGTTGCCTGCAGTACCTGCTTTCCATTGAGAACAATCCTGGTCAGAAGCACAGTTGCCGGGAAGGGGTCTCCCTGATATCTCTTTTGTGTCCATTCAAAGAAATGGCTCCCTTTTTTCATGGCAGTCATTATCATCTTTTTTGCTTTAACACCAGAAGAAATTCCGTCTGGTTGAGTTTCAGGTGATAAATCAGATGGTCCGAGTGACGTAAATTTTGCTTCTGTTCCGGCATTGAACATTTTTACAGTTGCAGGATTGCCTGATGTGAATTTCCAAGCTGGAGGCTCTAATGTCATTATCGCATCAGCAGAAGTCTTATAAAGGCTTCTGTACTTTATTTCAGATTGAAGGATTTTTTGTTCAGCTTCTTTGAGTTTTGTGATATCTGAACATGCACCAACCATCTTGACAGGTCTGCCTTTTTCATCAGATATTGTTGTGCCTTTATCAATGCAAAAAAGCCATTTCCCATTTTTTGTCTTGATCCTATATTCAATATTTATTTTGCCGCCTTTTTTCAGCTGTTTTTCTATTGCTTTTTCTGCGATTGCTTTGTCGTCAGTATGAATGCTTCCTACCCATGCCTCCAGGGTCCTTGGAAACTCTCCTTTCTCATAGCCGAGCATTCTATCAATGTCACCAAACCACACTAATTTATTGGTAGCCAAATCCCATTCATACACAAGGTCATTTGCACTTTGCGACACAGCCCTGAAGCGTTCTTCGTTTTTTCTTAGTGTTTCTTCTGCTTTTTTTTGCTGGGTTATGTCAATTCCGTAAAGATTGACATATTTTTCAGATTTTACCGGAGCTAATGTATAGGAGATTATTGTTGAGCCAATAGAAGTATCTAAACCAGTCATTGCAGCATCTTTCTTAATTGATTCCTGAATTACCTGCTTGATGTTTTTTGGCAAGATTTTGGACATATCCTTATGAGAGATATTGTTTTCTTTTAGAAGCTTTACAACTGCCAAATTTTTATAGATGACTTTTCCCTGCATATCTAGCCTTATTACAGGATAAGGATTTTCAGCGGGAAATTTTGCCAGGCCAATTATTTTTTCTTCAGATTTTTTTCTGGCAGTGACATCATTGACTATTGTTAGGACAACCTGTACCTGATCATCATCAAAGATTGGAATCTTTTGGGTTTCGGTATATATTCTTGCACCTCTGCGGTCCTGAACATCAGAAGACGTGAGCATTTTTCCGGTCCTGAACACTGATTCATACTCTTTTCCAATTTTTTTAGGTAAAAAAGGGAATGCTTTAAAGAGACTTTTTCCAACAATACTGTCATTTATTCCGAGACTTTTCAGCCAGGACCTGAATTTTTTGTTGGCAAATACAATCTTAAGGTCAGGGTCTATGAGATACATAGGATCTTTCATAGAATCAAAAAGGTTCAATTGCCTCATATCAAATACCGCAAGATTGGACGGTGAAGATTTATCTTCTTTGAAATTTTCTTTTTTGAATTTTTTTGCAGAACGCATCAGAATGAATCTCTTTCCTCTGTCAGTGAAGGGCAATGCAGTGGCAATATATGCAATGCCTTCTTTGCTTTTTTTATTCTCAGTAGCTTTTTTGTTATGGGTCAAGGCTTCTATTGCAAGAAATTCATCGCAGAAATCCGGATTCTTTAGGAAGAATTTGTGGCAGCCAATGGGTCGGCCGGAATTGATTTTATAGCCTGTGTCCATTAATTTTTTGTTTATCCACAGGACATTCAGATCACTGTCAAGAAGAGTGACGTATTCATCAGATGAATTGCACAAAGTCTCTATGATACTAATTATCTCTTTCATTCAGCCTCTTTTTTTGGTGTATTTTTTTTTTTGTTAACTGTTTATTTCCTGTGCTTGAGTATAGCCAGCCTCTTGGTGCTGCTCGCCAGATTTCTCTGATGTGTGTCCAGTTCTATATAATACCTTTTTTTAGGAATACTCTTGTCTATAAAATACTTCTTTTGTAGCTCTTTGATTAAGACCACATTTCTGTCTATCTCTTTTTTAGTGTCAGCCATCTGTTTCTTTTTAATCATGGAGACTATTGAATTTTTTGATATCATCCCGGAAACAACCAGGATGACAATGCCTACGAATATGGAAGCCGCATTGGCCGTAAGAAAATCAGCAATCGATACCTGTGATTTTTTTATGCCTGAACCTGCGATCATCTGTGATTCAAAGTCCATTAATTTTCCATCCAATGCTTCCAGTTCAGTTATCGCATCATCATATAGAGATGCTCTGATCATGAGCTGGACTTCAGATAGGCTCTTTTCGAAATATTTGATATCATCTTCAGCACTGCCCTGTTTTTCCAGATGATTGATCTTTTCCCTGATAAGTGCAGCTTTTTGCTCAGCCTCTCTTATATTTGCAGATATGTGGTCTGCCTGAGAAAACAAGGCCTCAATCCTATCGAATCTGTTGTTCTCAATATAGTATCTTGCCTGATCATTGATATCAAGGATCTTAGTCGGATCAATATTTTTCATTTTAAGATCTTCAATGATCGAGGAAATGGCATCCAGTCTTTCAACAGAATCCCGGATTATTTGTATCTGATTGACAACAGAGATCAATCCGGAGATATCCATGTCTTTTTCTGCAGCAGTAAGCTCAATCCTTTGCTCCGGGATAATCTTATTGTCCAGTTCATGCTCCCTCAGCATTTTTTCAGTTTCCTCAAGATGAGCATATGTATCAGCAAAATTTGGTTCAATTATTGTCTTAATCAGATCAGATATCTCTGACAAAGAATTCATGGCGTCTTCATATTTGCCTTCTTTGATTTCACCCTGAGCCAGATTTAGTCTCATAGTAAGATCAGGGTCAGTGTCCGACACAATATCTGACAGGTCGCTAATCCTTATCCTATTCATGTCATATGATTTTATGCTGTTGACAAGCATCTCAGATGTGTTTCTGAATTTTTCTTCTGAATTTGAAAAGCTGTCTCCATTATCTGATTGAAGATGGACTTCTGCCTGATCCCTGATATCTGTAAATCTTGCAGAATCATATCCAAGATTATTGATGTCTTTTATGTAATCATCCATCCTTTGAAGAGCTTCAATATCATCAAGATAGAGAGGAGCATCAAATCTATCAATGCCTGATGCCTGATGAATGGCCATGATGATGATGAATATCATGATGAATCCAATTTTTCTCACAGGACACTTCCCCCTTTTTTCAAATATTCGTCTATATGAGCCTGCATCTGACTCTTATCTCTGCATTCTCTTAGTTTTTCAGATAATTCAGATTCCCTGAATACATCTTTGACCCATTCTGCAAAATCATTTCTGTTCTCTGTCACATGATGACTGAATACATGATCATCCATTGTCCCAAGCTCCTCACTTAATCTTGCGATTGAATGGAGTTTTTTCCCGTCATTTGTGTGAAATGCGTTTCGTACATCAATAAAAACATCCTCAGGTCCAATTTTATTCGGACTTTTGTCAGATTCAAGTGCATTTTTTACATTTTTTGTATTTTTTTCACTGGTCTCAATTTTTTCATCTGTAATATCATCATCCTTTAGATCAAAGATTTCATCCAGATCATCAGCGGTCATGTCATTGGCATCAAACTCGTTGTCCCGCACATTATCTTCTTCAATCTTCTTTTCATGAATCTCTTTTGTTTTTCTAACATTGGACTTGTGCTTTTGTCCCGTGATCTGGATTGTTTTTTTTTCTTTATCATATGCGCCTGCTGTAGAGTCGGTTTTTGCATCATGTTCCACCTCAGCAAGCTTTTCATTGTATATTGTCTCAAGCTTGTCAAAGCTATTAAAATCAATTATCTTTTTGACAAAATAATTTTCCTGGTTTTTCTTGATCAGGTTGATGATCTCTTTTTTCTGGTGCTCTGCTTCTTTTTCAATCGACTGTCTGGCCTTGTGATTATGTTCCTTTAATTTCAGCCTTATGAGGGAAATCTCAATATCGCCTATCCTTTTTTGATATGATTGCATGAAAACATCATACAGGCTCTTTGTAATGAAATGTTTCCTGTAGAAAACATGTTGTGCATTCTTGATCAGAAGCATTATGTTTTCTTTTTCCTCTTGCAGCATCCTGATCCTGTTCTCTGTCTTGGTGATTGATACCAGCCTAAG
>JAHIYL010000259.1 GCA_018815145.1 Nanobdellota archaeon
AAAAAGATAAAAAATGTATGTATTGCGGCGAAAAAGCCGATAGGGTTGATATAACTGGTGTACCAGTATGTGAGAAGCATAAAAAGACATCGATAGAAGAAAGGTGGTATGAAAATGGCGACGACAAAAACAGATAAATCTCTCTCTACTGCCAGTGACGAATATCATAATTTGCATAATTGTGTAATTTGTGGTTACAAAGTGAGTTGCAGACATCTGAACCCATCTCAGATTTTAAGCTCATTAGATTATCATAACCCAAAACAAGTATCTGCATTAGACGGAAAACTATATGATTTTGTGATTGACCCAAGAGATTTGGCAACAGATGAAGTTGAGCTGATCGAACTACTATCTCCTGATCAAAAGCGGTTCAGAAAAATAATTAGGTTAGATAAAGGTACTGTGCAGAAGGCTGAAAATCTAATCATTTCTTGCTTTTCAGACGGTTTTTATCGTATTGTGATAAATGCAAGATCAAAAAAGTGTGAAGAATTGTTAGGAATGAGTAAAAGTGTCTTCCGCAAACAAGGCCCAGAAGGTTTCAAACATACACTAAAAGAGCTTATCGAAGACATGGAGGAATACGGATTTTATGGTGAAGAAGTTCTGTAGATTATGTAATAGAAATATTGATGCTTGGAAACGAAAAGATAGTATCTTTTGCGGAGATTATTGCCGTAAGAAGGCTTATGATATCCGTACAGGGAGATGTAAGCAGGAAATGGCTATAAAATCGGTTGAAGGTGTCGGAAATTGAAAGGCAATACACATCTTCTACTCACAGGCATAACTCTTACTTCTCTTTATCTTTCTTTTACTTATGTCTATAAAAATGCAGATCTTTCCTATTTATTATCTATATTGAAAATAAATATATTCGAATTTTCGATATATCAGATAATAGTGTTCATCATGGTCATGTTAGGTTCAATCCTGCCTGATTCTGATGTCAAGGACAACAATTCCAAGATCTTCCATTCCATCTTCATGCCGATTGCTTGGTTATACAGGATCATCGACATAATATTCAGCTTCATCCAAGGACAAACAAGGAGACATAGAGGAGTTCTACACAGCCCATACGGAACGATTTTAGCCAATCTATGTCTCTTTGGTCCAATTTTAGTATTGGTGTATTATTTTGGATTTCATAGTTGGGGATACATTATCGTAGCCTATTTGTCACTTGTAATTGGACAGTTTATCCATATTTTTCAGGATTATTTGTATGATAGATTTAGAATGCTTTCTGGCATAATCTATCTTATTTGTCTGACTATTGTACTTGCTGCGATAATTATTACAAAATAAGAAAATAAAGGTTTATTCCTCTTCAAAATCATTAATCTCAAACTTAAGTGTTTTACAGTTCTCGAGAAGTACTCTTACTTTTTTCTCAGGAATCCCACTCCCAATTTTTGCATTTATCTCTAGTGTAATATCTACATTAGCATCAGGTAAGGAAACCAAATGTTGAATAACTTCTTCAGCGATCTGACCCGCATCCCTAGACATTCTAGTTGAATCAAGGTTAACCCTACCATAGAATCTTTTGAAGGTCTCTTTTTTAGATTCTTCAATTATCTGCTTCTCAGATTTGTGGGGTCCTTCTTTGAATTGTCCCATTGGACCAGTTCCCTTTGCTGGATAGTTCTCTTTTTCCTTCCTTTCTTCATCTTCTTTTTGTTTTTGTGCATGTTCTTTCTTTACAAGAACAGAGATAGAATCAATTACAACACCAGCTCCAGGATTTCCAAATTCTAGTCCCATATATTTGCCTTTATCATCAACACTTGCAGCGTAACCAAAGAAATCCCTACTTCTTAGACCTTCTCGTATACATTCAATAAGTACTGAAGAGTCTTTTAACCTAGGCAAGTACGGATAAGATGCAAAATATTCCCATAATTGTTTTAGCGATATGTGTTTTTTATCCTTCCAAAGCCACTTATCTAATTGAACTTTAAGTAAAGCAGGTGACCATTTAGGTATCAATAACTCTTCACTTCTAATCTGTCTTGATGCCTTAGCAACAAAGCTGCCTTCCCCTCTTGTAACTCTTATTGCTTCTAATTTTATTGGTTTAGTTCCTTCCTGCATTGGAACTAGCAACCATACAAATGCCTCATTTAATCTTATGTTAACAGTCTTATCCATCTTTGAAACACTTTCTGTGGACTGTCTTCTTTGATGTGCATCAAGATTTAATGCTTCTTGGTCATCAATAACAGATTGCCAGGCTAGATAAGATCTAACATCACTATCCAAGGTCTCAACAAGATCGGCATCTGCTGCAAGGAAGATA
>JAHIYL010000260.1 GCA_018815145.1 Nanobdellota archaeon
CCATAGTACTGAATTGTTGTACCAGAAGTATTCGACTGTTACAGTGGATTGTTCAGAGTCTGTGATAGTCGCATTGCACTGGATGTTTGAGGATGTGTTGACTATTGTCGGATAAAACGAGAGAGCAGTTACTGAAGGTGCTGTATTTTCCTTAATTTCAATATTTACTGTTGGGGTGTCATTCCTGTTCACATTTGAGCTGTAGTTGAGTGATTCATACATGACAAAGAATTCATAAACATCTCCAACTGTTCCAGTTGCATTGACCTGCCAAGTTGATTGACATATGTTTCCAAGTTTCATATCACTGCAGGTTTGAGGATTAGATGAAGATGTCCAGAAAGGATATTCATTATCATAGGCGACAGGAATAGTTCCACCTTTTCCACTCAATTCCTCATCCGACTCAATAGTCAAAAAGCCATTTGTCATTGAAAGAAAAGATGCATTTATCCAATCACCTGATCTTGCAACATTTGAGATTCTTACTTCATCAAGGATTCCTTCAAAATTAGCAGCATCACCGCCGGCTCCATCAGGTCTTGCAGCAATCCATGTCTCACCTGTTTGCGCAGCAATTTCTGAACTTAAGGTTCTTGTGCCTTTACTATCTCCATCATTAAATAGTTCTGCAGTTGTGCTGCTCACTGTAATTACGAGGTAATGCCATTGATTATCTTCAAGTGCTTCACCATCCCAAGCTACACTAGTGGCTGTTCCAGGAGGGTAATATAGACGCATTCTGCTGGCATCAGTCGGATAATTATACCAATTATACTGTCTTACAGTGTGACCTGAATCAGTTCTTGTGATAAAATAACCATCTGTGCTTGTTTTTGCCCAGACTTCTAATGTCAGCTGTGTTGTCAAATTCAGACTCGGGCTATCTCCAAAACTAACATAGTCTGTGCCATCAAATTCATCACCTCCGTCAATTCGCCCAACAGCATTCTGATTTGGGCTGTCTTCTGGTGTACCATCATTATCATATTGAGTTGAATCATAATGTGTTCCAGAAGTCTCATGCAAATGCTGAACCATAACAAATGTATTATCATAGCTGCCTGTTTCGTTTTTATTGCCCACAGCGTCTGAATTATTGTAGTATAACCAGATAAAATCTGAATTTGAACCTGCATCTATTTGTGGTACTTTTATCCAAATCAGGCTTTCTCCAGACGTATCCCACGACTCATTGTGCCAATTTAGTATTGTTACATTATCATGGTCAATAAATCTAAGATCAGAACCATCAGATTTTACAAAGGAATAATTGAAATTTGTAGTATTTAATACAACTAGAACTGTAAAATTAATCAGATTTTCATCTTGTTGCGAGTTATCAAATATTAGTTTTCTTCTGTATTTCCAGGATCTGTTCCACCATGTTGCAGGATCAATTGTAACATTAATATAACCACATTCTCCCTGCAAACAAGTAACTGTTGAAGTAAAGGTACTAAATGCATATTGACTGATGTTAGTGCTGCTGGTTGGTGTTATCCAAGACGCATTCAAATAGCCCCATGCAATTGACCATGTTGTAAGATTTGAATCTGAATTTGAAGATTCATCAAAACATACAGTTGTTAAATTAAATTGTCCTGAATCTGAAATTTTGTAATCTGAATTATCATAAATCCACCAATCTCCACTGACTGTTGTTGCGTTGATTGAAATAAACTTTGTTGCACTATCTGGGACATTAGTTAGATTAAAAGTAACGTAGCTGACATCAGCATCTGAGTCTGTGCAATTTACTCTCACTTGAGTTATTGTGTCATTCCACAGGGTTGCTGCGCAGTTCTGCCAGTTTGTTGTTGTGTTTATTGCACATTGCACATTGTTTATTACTGGTGAATTACTTCCGGTACCAATGGTTACTGAACTTGAGTTCTTTGTTAATCCATCAGCATAGCCGTCATTAGGAGTCACTTCGCAGAGCCATTCTTCTGCTGAAGAGGTTTCATTGAATATAATAGTATTAGGACTAATTGATCTGTTTTCCTGCTCAAAGATGTTTCGGATTTGGTCTGATGTCAATGAAAAATTATATATTCTGACTTCGTCAATTCTTCCATCAAAGTTATTGTTTGAAGTTTCTAATGACCCAATCGTAATGCCTTCACTGTCTGTCCAGGTCTGTGAACTTGTATCAGTTCCTTCTGAATTTCCATCAAGGAACAGTTCATAAAGTGTGCCTTTTTTTGTTATAGCCAAATGGTGCCACTCCTCTGTGGAAGGGTTAACGTTGAGACTACCAAAAACATCATCACCATAGCTTTCACCAAGGGCAAAGCGTAAATGAGAGTAATCTGTATTGTAGAAAAGTTCCCAGTCCATGGTGGAATAACCATCTCGGCGAGTGATTAAACCGGGGAAGGTTTCAGTTGTCCATGAATTTGCATTGAACCATAAGGATATTGTAAAATTTTGGGGATTAAAAATAGCATCATAGGAACTATACACATAATCATTACCTCCATCAAACTCATATGCTCCGCCAACCTTCCCTCCA
>JAHIYL010000261.1 GCA_018815145.1 Nanobdellota archaeon
CCATCCCAACTATATGGAATACAGGACTGTCATCCAGGCCCATAAGCGAATTTCCTGAATTCGTAAATTGAGGATACAATGATTTGACGATATTTCCAATATCTCTATCTTCTGGAACTGTAGTATATAGGATATTACTTTTCTCTACTTTTACATAGCTCTGTCCTATTGAAGGCACCTTGCAAGCATACATTAAAGTGTCTGTTTCAGAGACTGTAATCTCTGCATCAGGATTGAGGTGGTTCACTCTCCGCAAAAAATCCAAAGCGCCACCAATGCCTGGAGAGATAAGGACAATGTTCTGATCAGTTAATATTGGTGCCATTTGCTCTGCATAGTATTGGTGGGCTGTGGCATCTGTTACAATAATAATGTTCTGGTTGGCCGAAACTGCAGTATCAAGCATTGTTGTCACATCAACTAACTGTGCTTCTCCGCTAAATATTCCTGAAACTGTAATTTTTTTCCCTGCTTCTTGTATTATATCCGCTTTATGAGGAGAATGAGTATATAATGTGACATCATGTCCTTGCAATGCTGCATAAGCAGAAATTGCATGTCCTCCTTGCCCTGCTCCACAAACCAATAGTTTTTCACCCAAATCTATCCCTCACTATCCTCATTCATTTTTCTCATTAGATATTCCACAACATCATCAGTCCTATCATACAAAAGTCTACCGTCAGGAGCGTATGTTCTAGTTCCAGTTCCCATTCCATTTATCTCACTTACTTTTGATCCAATAAGATCAACACCAATTAGATCTGCATCAAGTGTTCTTTGAATTCTTTCTGCAATTGACAGTTCAAAGCGAGTAGGGAAATGAACGTCAGCCCTGTATTTATTGGCAGGTTTCCAAGGTGGTTCCCTATCATAGCAGATTCTTGATGCTATGAGTTGTCCACCAAGCAAAATAATACGTATTTCTGGACCAGGTAAATGTTCTTGAAGAATATGCTCTTCTCTTCGGCAATCAGGAATCTGAGCAGTTTCCAGATCATCCAAACTCTCAATTCTCTGAACACCAACTCCTCTGCAACCAAATATGGGTTTTACAATTAATGCTCCATATTGTTGTAGTAATCCATCTACTTGAGCATCTGACTCATACAGAAAAGTCTTTGCAACATTTAACATCCTGTCACGGCCAAGATCAATCAGGGCATCTTTTAGGGTCATCTCTTCCGTAGAAGGACGATTCACAAAGTGTCTGAAACTACCTCGCTCCTCAAGACCTTTCAAAAAAGCATATTGTTTTCTTCCTAAAGTCACACCAATATTTTTTGAAGTTTCATCCCCTACAATAATGAACAAGTCTCCTGTAGGAATATGTCTTCCATGAGTCTGAGTAAGTTCAGGACCGCCGTCCCAGGTATAACCTGCTAAGATTTCCCCTGACTCAAGATCATAATCTCCTGGATGAACCAATGTTAAATCAACTATACTCTGAAGTTTCCCAATTATTGTCTTGCTAGATCTATAATTATGTTCTGGAGACTTTTCAAATCCCTCTTCCACAGACATATACACCCGTTTCATAGCTCACTACCCGCCAATCTCTATAACTATCTCTGTAAAGCACAGTGCAAAACATAAGATATTAATTAGAAGGTGAAAAAGTATTTAAATATGCAAGATATACTTTTTTGATAAATACTACTAAAATAGGAAATAAATGGATAATAATCAAAAAAATGAACAAAAAAACTAAGAAGATACTCTTTGAATTATCAAGGAATTCCAGGATACCGACGAACCTGCTTGCAAAGAAGTTAAAATCCAGTCCTCAATCTACATCTTACCTGGTCAATCAGCTTGAAAAAAAGAAAGTAATCAATTACGAGACCATTGCAGATGCAGTGAAATTAGGTTACACCAATGTCCTTGTTGGATTCAATTATACCTCTTTTGAGCATGCAGACATAAAAAAGGTAATGAGCTCGCTTGAAAAAGACAAACAAGTAATTTCAATTCTCGAGGGCACTAGAGGCGTGGACATTCTAGCAGAGTACTGTCACAGAAATCTTTCTGCTTTTAACAAAGAACTTGAAGAATTCTTGACATCCTTTTCTAAGATAATTGACACGCGGTTTATGCAGCCAGTCATTGTCAAACACCATTTTCCAAGAAAATATTTGGTTCCTAACTGTGATAAGACAGATCTTGTGCATTGCGGGGATCGAGAGCTTGAGGTTCTGAGTGAAAATGAAGATAGAATACTCAAAGGAATTGCAATGAATCCCAAGGCATCGTTGACAGCTCTATCAAGAATCACAGGAATTTCTACTAAGGCAATTACAACTGTTAAGAAAAATTTGGAAAAGCGAAACATTGTCAGAGGATATACCTGTTCTATTGGCCTCAAAAAGTCAGGTATTCGAAAGGAGATCATTTTCTTACGGCTTACTGGAAGAGGCGTGAACAGGATGAGACAAGTTGTGGAGTATGCACAGCAATCACAGAACATAATTGGCCTCATCAAGATAATAGGGTACTATCACATCATGCTCAATGTTGAGTCATTGAATGAAATAGACGTACTCTCAAATATCCGTTCCAATCTCCCAATAGAAGCATATCTTTCTGTGCCAATAAAAAGTGTAATAAGGGAAAGATACATTCCTTAAAAAATTCCTTGAAAAGCCACCCAAACGCTTAAATAAAACCCCTTCTACACAATAGTCATGAAAGATATTGTTGCTGAACTTGCTAGGCGGCTTGTGGAGATCCCTTCTGAGACAGGAAAGGAAAAAGAGATTGGAGATATGATAGCTGAAAGACTATCTCAAAGATTTGACATCCAGAAGCAGAAGGTAAAACCTAAAAGATTCAATATTTTGGCAACAAAAGGCACACCAAATCTAATTTTCAACATCCATCTAGACACAGTACCAGGTCATATCCCAATTAGAATCGAAGATAATCATCTTTGGGGACGCGGTTCAGTTGATGCTAAAGGCCCCCTTGCAGCCCTGATTATCGCTGCTGAAAAAGCCTCAGATCAAGGCATAACAGACTTTGCAATCATGCTTGACGTAGGAGAGGAAGTCGACCTCTGCGGCATAAAAAAGCTGATTCCAGAATTAGATGATGCAAACCTGATCATAGTCTGTGAGCCTACCAACATGAAACTTAGGGTTGCTCAGAAAGGAACTGCCAAGATCAAGATAAAAACCAAAGGCAAGGCAGCTCATAGTGCGTATCCTCATTTGGGAATTGATGCAAATGAAAAACTCCTTGACGCACTAAACACAATAAGAAGTCTTCCTTTGGGAAATGACAAGAAACTTGGCCCGACAACCATTAACGTCGGAGTCTTGAAAGGTGGAACAGCAGCAAATGTGATATCAGATCAAGCAGAAGCATTCCTTTCAATACGAATAACACCTGGTGACGAAGACATTGTGGATAGGATACAAGATGCACTAAAAGACCAAGATGGAATTGAA
>JAHIYL010000262.1 GCA_018815145.1 Nanobdellota archaeon
AGTGCTTCTAATCTTTGAAATATACATATACTTAGAATATTTACATAGGTGTAATTGATGCAAGAGACAAATCTGATATACTTAAATGGTGGCCAAGGGAAGAGGATGTGGCCTCTCACACTGGAAAGTCCGTTAGACATACTTTCAAAATCTCTCCTCAGGGTTATGGGTATAACAATTGCAGAAGGACAGATTTTTCAACATGCTGATGCTGGTATAAAGAGGATGCATGTGATTTCACAATTCAAGGAAAACAGGATGCAGCTATCTGATAGACTGAACCAGACACAGTCTGATATATATGGACTTGAACAGATAACCTGGACTCATTCCTCAAGAGACCTCATTAACAAAGGAAGCGGTGATGCTGTCCTTAGTGCTCTTGAAGACCAGCAAAAAATGCATGGATATGCAATTATTATTCCTAATGATAACTTGTTTGATTATGATATTAGTGACGCAGTCAAGACACATGTTGAGAGTGGTGCAATTGCTACAGTCTTATCATACAATCTGGATCCAAACAAAGAACTGCCTGATTTCCGAGATTACGGTGTCTTGAAAAGAGATGAAAACAACCGAATCATTGAACTCGGAGAAAAACCCAATTCATTGGAGGACCTACTTAAGGTGCTTGATACAGAGCAGATTCCTGATACAATTCCGATAAGTGGAGGCGCTTATATCATAAGTATTGATGCTTTAAGAGAAATTAAGGAGCAGAAATGGATTGAAGAAGGAAGAAGAAAAAAATTTGATTTTGCCGGTGAACTCTTAGCTGGCCTCATTGAGAGAGGCCATAAAGTGATGAGTTATGATGTCAGCAATTGGGCAGACCTTGGGTCTCTTTCATTGTTTACTGACACAGTCAACAGGACAATAGCGGGAGAATTCCCTTATCACAAAAAAATGCTGGAACTGGGACCTTATGAAAATAAAGGCAATAATGTGTGGATACACAAAGAGACGCTTTATGATATGATGATTGACGGAAAAAATCTTGCGCAGCGAATGAGTTCAAATCAAGCTGATAGGATTGAGATTGGTCCAAATGTATTTATTGGAAGAAATACTTACATCCATCCAGGAGCAAACATCTCATATTCCAATATTGATAAGGATTCTGAGGTCGGTTCCAATACGACCATCATCAATTCATATGTATCGCCAGCTACTCTTGTCGGTGAAAAAGTCTTGTTAGAAAACACCATAACTGCAAATGCAGCCTCGATTGGACCATACAGTAAGATTTCCGGAAGCGTAATTGGTGCACGCGTTAATGTTCCTACTGAAACCACATTGACTGATATGACCATATGGCCTGCCTACGTATTTTCAGGAGAAGGTATGACATATTCTGGTCAGAATGGAACCGGATTATTATTCCCGGATGCTAAAATGCTGTATGCACAGGCTCATCTGCCTGCTGAAGTATGATACTCAATAATTAGTGTGAAATCAGAAAGGTGATAAGATGAAAGGAAATCAATTGATAATTGCAGTGGTTGTGCTGGTATTGTTCTTAGGTAGCATAGTACTCTTCAACAACAGGACAGATACTCCGAGCGCAATGGTGGCGGCAGACACTGGATTGGGAGCAAAAGAGGAAATGAAGTCAGAAATAATGACACAGGGAAATGTCAAAGGCAATCCGGATGCAGCAGTGACCATAGTAGAATACTCGGATTTTGAATGTCCTTTTTGTGCAAGATTCTACAGAGAAGCATATAAGGACATCATCAAAGAATATGTTGAGCCAGGTCTTGTGAAGATTGAATTCAGGCAGTTCCCATTGAGGCAGATACATGGGAATGCACAGAAGGCTGCAGAGGCATCTCTATGTGCATCTGAACAGGACAGGTTCTGGGGCATGCATGACATGCTATTTGAAAAAGGAGTTGCAGGCGGAGTTGCTACCTATAAAAAATACGCATCAGAACTAGGCCTTGATACAGATATGTTCAATGAGTGCCTGGATTCAGGAAGCATGGCAGATGAAGTGGAAAGGCAGCTTCAGCAGGGTGTCATTTCAGGTGTAAGAGGAACACCAGGGTTTGAGATAGAATGCGAACTTGTCTCAGGAGCTCAGCCATTTGCAGCATTCAAAAGCGTAATTGATGCAATGCTTGGAAATTAGAATAATAAATTATTTAATTTTATATTTTTGATAGTATTTTAGATTAGTGTTGAAATTACTAGAACTTATGATAGATTCTCATCCACGTACTCTCCCAGCCTTCTCAATGCTTCAGCCATATTCTTCCTGCCAAAACCAAGCCTGAAATGCCTGTGGCCATAATCATACATCGAACCCGGCAGCAGCAATACGCCTTTTTTATTGGTAAGATCAATGCAGAATTTCTGGGAATCCATATTGGATTTAATCTCTGCAAATCCTATTGAGCCTGCTTTTGGCCTTATCCATGTAAAAATATCTGAATATTTGTCAAAGAACCTGTCCAACAGCTTAAAATTCTTATCAATGATTGCAAGATTTCTTTTGACAATCTTGTCCTTGTTTTTCAAAGCAATTGTTGCCAGATATTCACTGGGTGCACTGTTGCAGATTGAGGTATAATCCTTGAAAGAAGCCATCCTGCTCAAAAGTCCGGCATCTTTTGTACCGACCCAGCCGATCCTCAGGCCAGCCAATCCATATGTCTTTGACATGACTCCAAGTGATATAGCTTTATCATAAATATCACATGCTGCAGCTAGTCTATCTGCTGCATCATATTCAAGGCCTCTATACACTTCATCAGAAAATAAAAACAGACCATTTTTCTTTGCAATATTCACAATATCTTTATATTTTTCAATTGGAATCTGATAACCGGTCGGATTATGAGGTGTATTGATTACAATTGCTTTTGTCTTTTCAGTAATATTTTTATTCAGAAAATCAATATCAAGTTCCCAATTTTCTTTATGCGACATTTTCCAGGGAATCACTTTTGCACCTATTGACTCTGCTATCTCATACAATGATTGGTATCCAGGCATCTGAACTATCACATCATCTCCTCTTGAAAGGACAGTATTCATGAATATGAAGATCCCTTCTTCAGCACCTGCAAGGGTCATAATGCTTTCAGGTTTTGTACTAACATATAACTTTGAAATTTCTTTTTTTAATTCTTTATCGCCAAGGGTCTCTGTATAGCCGAGCCACACTTTTTTCAGATCGTTGTCAGAAACCCCGGAAATCTCTAATAACTCTTTTATATCCATTGCTTCGCAGTCACTGGAACACAGAAGGTACGGTGCAGCAAATTCATACTTTGCAAAGAATCTTTCCAGTTTGAAATCTCTTATTTTCATGCATTGATGGTTTTTCTTTAAAGTATATATAATTTATGCTGAAAAAACAAAGATTTTATTTTTTCTTCCTATTTTTGCCATTCCTGAATATTACAATATCCTCAATAAATGTGAATATGTTGATCCTGTATCTGTAGACAAGAAAAAACAGCATGAGGGGTATTCCGAAAAGCCCGACAATGAACAATGCGAAAGGTGACCTGATAGCTACTGTTGAGGCAGCCAGCAGAAGGGCTGCGGCACCGAAAAGTGCAAACAACGGGAACTGTGACCTTCTGATGTTTATGTGAAAAGGCATCTTATAGACTTCTGCATGATACCTGTGGATCTTGTTTGACCGAAGGACAATAACTCCGACAGCAAAGAAGAGCATGGCCATGAGAAAGGAAAACCCATATATTGCACCCAGAAGCTCTATCTGACCCATAGAGATTATCCCGATCATTATGCACATCACTGAGAAGATCATGATGGGGATGTGATTGGTCCCAAATCTTTTGTTCTGTCTCAGGAGACGCTGAGGGAACAATTTATCCTTGCTGAGGCTTACCCAAAAACCAGTGTTCCCGACAATCCCTGTGTTCACTGCGCTGTACAGGATAAGAGCAGCATCAAAAACAATGAGAAACTGAAGCAATCTGCCTCCTATTGTCAGTGACAGTGCTGCGACAAGATTGTTTGAATATACAGCCATCTGGCTGTTTGAGAGTATCACCAGGATGAGGAATGATATTGCAGGCGCTGTCAGCCCTGTTGTAAGTATGACCACAGAGTATATCTTTCCCATTGTTTTATGAAGAGGTTTTTCAAGATGCTCGATTATCTGTGCAAGCGATTCAAAACCAGTGATGCCAAGATGGGCTGCTCCAAATGCAAACAGGAATCTCTTGATGCCCAGTGACTTCCAGTTCATCTCAAATGGCGGCATGCTTATGCCGTTCACAATAATATACTTGACTCCTAGGACCATGATAAGGATAAGAAGTGAAAAATGTGCAAGAGACAGATAGAAGCTGATCCTGGCGCTCTCAGAAAGTCCTCTTATGTTCATATATGCAAAAAACACAATTGGGATGAAGGACATCAGGAGCACCAAGGTATCGCTCATCCCGGGAATCAGGCTTTGCAGATAATAGGTGCCGGAGACAGATGATATCACAACAGTTGCGATGTAGCTTATTGTGGTGAATACAGCAACAAATGCACCCACCTTCCTATTGAAGGCATTCATGACGACCTTATATGCACCGCCGTTTGCGGAGAGGAATGTCCCACCTTCCATATAGATTAGCCTGTATATGAACATCATCAGAAATACAAAAATTACAAATACAAACGAAGTTATCCCTGCGATAGGATACAAGACCTGTGTCGCATAGAAAACACTTGTGCCAATATCAGAAAATACAATCCCCCATGCATACGGCCACTTCAGTTTCTTTTCAGTCATATCTACAGGACTGAATGAAGCATGATTTAACTTAAATATTTTTTTCTTTGGAAACTATACCTGTATTTTTCGACTCTGGGTACTTAATTGACTAAAATTTGTCGTCTGATAGATAACTATATAAAGACGAGAAATAAAAAAAATTATATGTTTAATCCATTGCCTAAAAACGCAAGTTTTGATATGAGACTTGATATGTTTTTTGA
>JAHIYL010000263.1 GCA_018815145.1 Nanobdellota archaeon
CATCTTCCCAATTTATTTCTATAATATGTATGCTATTTTTTTTCGTATTCAGTTCATCTACAATTTTTTTTACGTAATCTTGGTAATCAAACTCATCTTTGGGAAGTTTTAATTGTGTGAAATCACAACAATCCATTTTTTCAAATAAAGGAATCTTACTTTTGAAAGATGTAAAGCAATTAGAAAAGTTTTCTTTTTTAGATTTTAAAAATTCTAATAAAACAGTTTCAGGGATTCCAATATCTACTTTATCCTTTAAAGAATCTATTTCAACTAAATCAAGCAATTTAGCAAAAATGCCTTTAGGATTTAATTGAGAAAAATCATTTTCCCATTTTTGCTCGTTTCTGATTATATTGGTGTCAATATAAACTATTGTTTCAGCAGTAACCATCTTTTATTCTACCTTAAACCCTATACCCCCCAGATTATTTTTTATTTCTTCATCAAGTTAATTCCTTCTTTCATTTGTATTGCCAATTGTGAAGTCAGCTCATTCATTTTATCTTCAAAAGGAATTCCATCGTCTTCTTCATCTGGAATACCAACATATCTTCCAGGAGTTAGAACAAAACCTTGTTTTTCAATATCTGCTAAAGTTGCACTTTTGCAAAACCCGGGTGTATCTTCATATGAACCAAAGTCAGGATTTTCTGTTTTTTCTCCTCTCCAAGCATGATATGTATCAGTAATTTTTACAATTTCATCATTAGTTAATGCCCTGTTTTTTCGAGAAATCATTTCTCCCAGGTTTCTAGCATCAATGAACAGAACTTCTCCTTTACGAACAGATTTATCCCTTCTTAAAAACCAAAGACACGCAGGGATCATTGTATTAAAAAATAATTGTGAAGGTAAAGCAACCATACAATCAACTAAATCATTTTCAATTAGTTTACGTCTTATTTCTCCTTCTGATGAAGTATTAGAACTCATTGAACCATTTGCAAGCACTGTTCCCATAACTCCATTTCTTGCTAAATGATGAAACATATGAAGAATCCATGCATAATTTGCGTTTCCTGTTGGTGGTGTTGGATAACCTCTCCATCTTACATCATCAGCTAAATGTTCTCCCCCCCAATCTGAAATATTAAATGGGGGATTTGCAATAATGTAGTCTGATTTCAAATCTTTATGTCCATCTTCATGAAAACTATCTCCTTGTATAATATTTGCTTCAATTCCACGAATGGCTAAATTCATAACTGATAATTTCCATGTTGTTGGATTACTTTCTTGACCATAAATGGATAGATCATCAATTTTTCCTGAATGTGCTAAAATAAACTTTTCTGATTGAACAAACATTCCAGAGCTTCCACAACAGGGATCATATACTCTGCCTTTGTAGGGTCTTAGCATATAAACTAATGTCTTGACAATACTTTCAGGAGTATAAAATTCTCCTCCTTTCTTTCCTTCAGCATCTGCAAATTGTCCTAAAAAATATTCATAAACTCTACCTAACATATCAAGTCCATTGTGTTCATGCATTGAGATTGAGCCAATTAAATCCACTAATTCGCCTAATCTTCTTTTATCAAGTGCTGGTCTATTGTAATTTTTAGGTAGGACGCCTTTTAATTTAGGATTTTCAGATTCAATTAAGTCCATAGCATTATCTATAATTTTTCCGATTTCGGGAAGTTTTGCTTGACTTTGAATTTTATCCCAACGAGCACTTGGAGATACCCAAAAAGCATTTTTTGCTTTGTATTCTTCTGGATCTTCCGCATCTGCATACTCTTCTCCTGAGATTTCATTATACACATTTTGAAATTTATCAGAAATATATTTGAGAAAAATTAAACCCAAAACTGTATGTTTATATTCAGCAGCATCCATATTATTTCTCAGTTTATCTGCTGCTTTCCATAATTGTTTTTCTAATTCATGTGAACTATTATTATCAGTCATTATTCTTCCCCCTTCATCTGCTCTTCCATCATGATTTCCATCTGCCTTGATATAAGCCAGCCTTTCTTCTTGCAATATGCTCTATATTTGTTGTAGAGATCAATATTCACCCTTAAAGTTATATTTTTTGATGCCAATTTATCCACCTTTCACAAGTATCTGCATTTGTATATAAATATGTTTCTGTTTTATAAATGATATACATTCTCCGACATCCTTTCTTTAGTCTTCTAAGCCCTTACCCCTACATGAAGCAGTGCAAATTATGCAAGAAGAAGCTGGAGGAGGGCAGGTATTGTGATTCCTGCCTTGCTTTCATTGAATGGAAATATGGCAGCCTTGAGGTCTACGAGGGGCTGCGGAGGGAATGAGCCATGAAAAAAGCACTAATCGCCTTGTTACCCTTGCTGCTCTTGCCCGCAGTTTTGGGTATAGACTTCGAGGACCCGCTAGATCCAGAGACAATCGAGACTTTCGATCAGATCTTGGAGCCAGTGATGAAGGTCTACAACTTTGTCAAATACGCAGCTACCGTCGTGGCGGTTGTCTTTCTCGTGTTTGCAGGAGTGACGTTCATCACAAGCGGGAACGATCAGGGCAAAAGGAATCAGGCAAAAATGATGGGAACATACATCATAATCGGGTTGATCGTAATATGGGTCGCACCACTAGTAGTCCAATACCTGGTAGGATGAAGCTAATTTTTCTTTTTTTATTATTGCTTCCCAGCAGCTTTGCCTTCGACTGCTCCATATTTGATGGAGTGTTGGAGGAAAGCTGCCAAAGCCTCAACGAGGTAGATGAAAATCTCATCGCAAACCTCATCTACACCAACACCACCAATCCTGATCACGACTTCATCTACGAATACAATGCAATCATCGATGTCGAAGAACCTCCTGAAGGAATCATCCCAACTAATGCAGAATACATCAAAGATGCTTGGCTTAAGTTCTTATCAATACAACCTTCAGTCCGCTTCGAAGGTAATATCCTTGTGCCTGAAAATGTTGAGGTCAGATCTGAATATGATTACAACATACAGATTCCTTCGGATTTTCATTCTGACAATCCTGTCGACGGACAAATATGCCAAATACTGTATGATCTAGAGAGTGAATCCTCAAATCTTGAAGTGCTCGTGGATGATACACTAATTGATCAAGGAAAACTTTGTGAGATAATCATAGTTCAAAATTCAACAATCACAACAAAAGCAACGATTGAAACAACAATCAAAGCAGAGATTTCTGTTTGGGACAAGTATTGCTGTGACTGGGACGAGGACGGTTGCACAGGATACTGTTATGATTGTGACTATTCCCATAATGAATACTATCCTGAGACAGTCATAATGGTTGATTCTGAAGACGTTGTAAAGAATGAACATGAAATAATAGCAGAATTTGATCTCATAAGTCAGTACTTCGACACGACCAAAGGCAAGTTCAGAAAAGATAATCTAACCAACCTAATTGTCACATTTCCTGAAGCATATTATAAAGATACTGATGTAGTTTATAGTGCAAACTTTTCAAATAAGCCTTACTACTTTCTCGTCCTTCAGGCAATGAGGAACAATGACAGAGAGACAAGTAATCTTTATAGAAACAATGACACCTTGTTCGTCAGCAACGCTGAGACATGCCAGATATCCTATTCAGATTTCTTCAATCAAGGAGTCGAAGAATGCAACGAAATATACGAAGAAGAGGAAATAGTAGACTTCACTCTCCTGCCATACTCTGAAAGTTGGAATCTGCTCTTCCTTCTTACAAGCTTCACCTTCATCAGCTTCCTAATTTACAAAGCAATGAAGAAAACATGGGGAAAATGGCTAATCCCGACAATGCTGATGATCTTTATGGTGCCTTTTGTAAGTGCAGATGAGTGCGGCCTCACTAACCTTGCAAGCTGCATCCCAGAAAAGATTCACGACTTCATAATTGACCTGCTCAACGCTCCTCTTGAACCATTGCTTGAACTAATTAGAAGCCTCCTGGAAAATCCTCCAAGCATTGAGCTCTTCGAAGGAATCTGGGCAATCATGGTCTACTGCATGAGCCTCTTCTTTGGACTGCTATTCTTATACTCAGGATTCATGTTCCTCTTCTCTGGACATGACGTAATAAAACGAGAGATGGCTAAGGAATGGCTTAAGAACACAGTCATGATGATAGTTCTCATCCAGGCAAGCTTCTATCTCTACG